>CAIRDL010001018.1 GCA_903877345.1 uncultured Oscillochloris sp.
CAGCAATCACCGTGCGCCAAGATGCCCATCAGCACCTCGCGACCGTCTTTGTCGCGCAAGCGCAGTTGCAGGGTGCCGCGCAGGACGAGGAAGAGAAAGCGTCCGTGGCGATGCTGACCGAGGACGGTGGCCCCTGTCTGGAAGGTGCGGAACACACACAGTTCACTCAAGCGCGTCAGTTCGCTTGGGGGCACGCCGCGCAGACAGTCGAGGGTAGCGAGGAGCTTCAGGCCGTCCTGATGGCGTCCGCTCTGTTGGGCGGCCCGCACCTGCGCGTCGGGCGAGCGGCGAGGAGCAGCTTTCTTCGCGGCCATAGGTTTCGTGGACGGGGGTAGGTAAGCACGGGGCGCTATTGTACCATGCGCTACAGTTTCAGCGTAGAGACGCAAGATCTTGCGTCTCTACGCCTTCGGGGTCATGCAGCCATCCGCCGACGTTTCACCGCAACCTGTCAAGCTGGTTTGAAACATGCCTAGAGTCTTAGCGTCCCTGCACAATGCCAATCAGATTATCCTACCGAATAACCAGTGGTAAATAATTGTGATTATTGAACACAATTGGCGTGTCAATAAACTTACTAAGAAAGGCGTCCTGCGTACCGACCACAGTGTGGGAAGCAACGCCGCTGCCTGGGTCGAAATCAACAGTGGTTTGGAACGACCCATACGCATACACGTTATTCACCCTGTCCAGGGTCAGTCCCCAACTGATGTCGCTACCGGAACCACCCCACGTTTGCGCCCATTGGAAGGTGCCGTCGGCAGCAAACTTCGTTACGGAAACGTCTAACGCGCCGTGCGAGGTGACTGGGCCGGTGCCTAAGTCAACGGTGCCTGAAATAATCCCGCCGACGTACACATTGTTCGCGGTATCTACGGCCACGCCGCCGCCGCCATCCACGCTTGGCCCGCCCCAAGTGCGCGCCCAGAGGAAATTGCCGTTCGCATCATACTTGCTGACGAAAGCATCCGCATCGCCGTTGCTGGAATGAGGATCTGGCTTCGTCAGCGCGGTCGGCCCGGCATTAAAGTTGCAGGCGGCACACCCAAAGCGACCGACGAGATAGACATTACCCGCCCGATCCGCGTTTACTAGTTCACCTGCGTTGACGGTGCCGTTTTTTGCGCTATCGAGGCCACCCCAGGTGCGTACCCATTGGAAGGTGCCAGTTGTATCAAACTTGCTGAGGAAGACGTCCACGTAGCGCACGGTATTGCCTGTATTCGTCGCCGGGTGGCCCAAGCCCGCCGGCCCGCCCGCCGGGTCGAAGTTAATGTTCTGGCTCCCGTACATCCCACCCACGTACACATTCCCCGTGGCATCCACCGTCACGCCTGGGCCGTCGTCATAGCCTTCACCGCCCCACGTGCGCGCCCACTGGAATTTCCCATTCAAATCATACTTGCTCAAGAAAGCGTCGTAGAAGCCATGATTGGCGTGTGGGTCAGGCGTCGGCCCGGCAGGGTTGAAGTTAACGGTGCCGGTATTGGGCGTGGTAGACCAATCGCCTTCCACATAGACAGAGCCATGCACATTATCCACCGCCACATCATAGCCCTCACCACCCGTCTTGCCGCCCCAAGTTTTGACCCATTGCGTCGTGCCATTTGGCGCGAACTTGGCAACGAAGATGTTGTTGAAGCCGGCATCCGCGTTGGAAGTGAACACAAAGCCAGAGCCAAAATCAACGGTACTTTGGTACAGGCCCACTACATAGAGATTACCCGAATTATCTAGGGCCAGACCGTTGGCGGCGTCGCGGCCAAACCCCTGGTCGGGGTTACCGCCGGTCGGGTTGCTCCCCCACGTCCGCGCCCATTGAAAATTGCCACTGGCATCAAATTTGCTGAGGTATGCATCCGTCGTGCCGTTGCCCGACGTACGGGTGGCGCTCGGGTTCGGCCCCGCCGGGTCAAAATTCACCGTGCCTCGAAACTCGCCCGCCGTGTAGACATTGCCCACTGCATCAAGCTTCACACTTTTAGCCACGACGCTGGCACCATTCCCGCCCCACGTTTTCGCCCAACTAAAAGTGGGATTGACGGCGGCAACCGCTTGGCGTGGTGCCGCATGCAGTGGCGCTTGACCGTCACTAGGCGCAAAAGACGCGGTGAGCATCCAGAGTACGAGGCCAAAAACGGCGCTGATCCGAGGCATGGGCGTCTCCTTGGTTTGCCGACGGCATGGGGCGCATAGCGTATGACCATCAAAAACTTCCACTATACCGGGTAGTATAGCATAGGCCATGCGTATCATTTTTGGCAGTAGCGCAGAAGGCACGCTGCCACCCTGAACGAAGCGAAGGGTTCCGGTCGGAATTCTTCGCTTCGCTCAGCATGCCAAGACGCCTCGCCGCGTTCCTGCTGCGGTAGTGCCATAGTTCAGCTTGCAGATTTGCCGCAACAGGATGCGGTGCATTTGCCCAAACTGTCAAGCTGGTTTGGGACATGCCTACGGCCAGGTTTCAGGTGTCAGGGCAAGCGCAGCAGAACGCTTTGCGCGCACGCAAACAAAAACATCGCCGCGAAATTGAGTAGGGGAAGGCATGCGAATACACCTCCTCTTCGCACAAAACGGAAGGGGTCAAGCGGAAACTTGGTTTCCGCTTGACCCCTTCGGAGTACCCCTGCAAGCAATTAGAACTTGCTCCAGAGTTGCTGGTTCGTGACCTCGTGGTGGAACTGTACCTCAGCGCGCTTGATCAGGCTGCCGAGCAACCGGGGGCAGCGCTGGGCCGTCGCCAACTTCATGTCGGCGTAGCGATCATGCACCTCGGCCCCAAGGGTCTCGCGGAGGAAGGTGTTGGCCCGGAAGTTCTCGATGGCGTCATAGATGTTGTCGGGCAACACCTCGCGGCCCTCGCGGACGCTCGTGTCAGCGGGGGGCGGCCCC
Organism: uncultured Oscillochloris sp.; assembly: GCA_903877345.1. GTDB lineage: Bacteria > Chloroflexota > Chloroflexia > Chloroflexales > Chloroflexaceae > CAIWXH01. Next base: position 2,893 of record CAIRDL010001018.1, read on the forward strand.
TCAATGCCCGTCCGCAACAGCGCGTAGATCGCCATATACGGGTTGGCGTCAGGCGCGATGGAGCGCACCTCGATGCGGGCCGAGCGCTCATTGCCGATGGGAATCCGCACCATCGAGCCACGGTCAATCGGCGAAGCCTTGATTTGGTTGGGTGCCTCGAAGTGCGGGTCGAGCCGCCGATAGGCATTCACGCTGGGGTTGAGCAGCAGACACAGCCCCTGCCCGCTGGCGAGAATGCGGTCAATGTAGTTCCAACCCGGGGCCGACAACCCCTCGGAGCCTGACGCCTCCCAGAAAAGGTTGGTGTCACCCCGGGACATGGACATGTTGGTGTGCATACCGCTGCCGTTGACGCCGGTGACGGGCTTGGGCAGGAAGCTGGCGGTCATATCGAGGCGGTGCGCCACCTGACGGCAGATCAGCTTGTAGAGCAGCACCTGATCGGCGGCCACCGTGGCCTCGGTGTAGGAATAGTTCATCTCGAACTGCGAGGGTGCCACCTCGGGGTGGTCCTTCTCGTTGGCAAAACCCATCGCCCGTTGGGCCTCCGCCGCCGTGTCAATAAAGGTGCGCAACGGGTCGTTGGGCAGCGTGTGGTAGTAGCCGCCTGTCGAGACAAACTCAAAGGCACCCACTTCGCGGTAGCGCTGCTCGGCGTAGCGCCCCTGGAACAGGAAACCCTCAATCTCGTTGGCGACGTTACAGACCGTCCCGTCGCGCTGGTAAAGTTCGTTACAGTACGTCCGCAGGCGTGTCCGCATATCGGCGCGATAGGGCGAGCCATCGCGCTCTTGGACATCACCGAAGACCAAGACTTTCCCTGGGCCAAAAACATCGGCGGGCAGCCAGTAGAAGGCGGCCCAGTCAATGCCCAAGCGCAGATCTGACTCGGCCTGGGCTGAGAAGCCTCGAATAGATGAGCCGTCGAAGGTCAGGTTATCTGCCGATTTGAGCAAGAACTTCTTGTCGTAATCGAGCATGTGCAAGCGACCTTCGAGGTCGGTGAAGCAGACCGTCACTGCCTTGATGCGCTTCTCGTCGGCAAGATAGCGCATCCGATCCTCGCGGGCCTCGTCAGCCGACACGCGGGCCAGACGCCGAGCCTTTGCCGTCAGATTCAACTCTTCAAGTTGGTCGTAGGGAATTTCGAGAAAGTCACGTAGCGGACTCGCCATGAGTGTACCTCCCGGCCTTGAGCGCCCCGCCGAAGGGGGCAAGGTGCGCGGTGTTACGCATGGGACGATTATAAGTCACTTTTCGACAAGAGATGCAGGGGGTGGCTTTCACGCGAAGGCATGGTTCAAACCAGCTTTACAGTTCAGCGATCTGACGCAAAGCCGCAAGGAAGGTGTGGTGTGGTCGTAGGGTTCATTTGCTGCGTTCGACCTGAAACCTGACACCCGGCCCCTGAAACCGATGGCTTTAGGACAAACTGCGCCGGACGAAGGCCACCGCCTCGGCGCGGTTCTTCAACTGGAGTTGGCGTAGCACATCCCCCATATATTTCTTGATTGTCCGTTCGGCATAGCCAAGTTGCTCGCCAATCTCACGGTAGGTGTGCCCCTCGGCGACTAACTGGAGGATCACGGTCTGGAGGGGCGAGAGTTCACCCGCCGCCTTCGGCACATTTCCCGCTTCGGGCGTCACCTTACGCACCGGTGCGGCAGTTGGCGTTCGCTGGGCAAACTCGTGCAACACCTTCCGGGCCAGTCCCGGTGAAAGCGGCATTTCGCCCCGCACGACGCCCCGGAGCAGGTTGCACAACTCGTCGCCATCAAGACTCTTGAGCAAATAGCCCGCTGCGCCACTCTTGAGCGCCTCGAAGAGATGGGCCTCATTGTCCGAGACGGTCAGCATCACAATTTGGATTGCGGGCAGCACGCGCTTGATCGCCCGCGTCGCCTCTAGCCCATCACAACCAGGCATTTCGACATCCATCAGGATGATTTCGGGCTGGAGGCGCTGCGCCTGTTCGAGGGCCGCGAAGCCATCGGCGGCGGTACCGAGCACCTGAAAGCCGCGCCCCGTGAGCAAGTTGGCGAGTCCGTGGAGGAAGAGCGGGCTGTCGTCAACCAACAGCACGCGCAATGCCTGGGCAACCAGATCCTGTTGCCGCCGCAGGGGCAGCCGTACCGTCACGCGGGTGCCGCCATCCAACGCCGCCGCAACCTCCAGACTGCCGCCACACTCCACTGCCCGTCCGCGCATACTCTGGAGACCGTAGCTGCTGTTGATCAGCGGCACTTCGTTGGCGGAGGCAAGCAGCGGAAAGCCGCGCCCGTTATCGGCGATACTAACCACCAGCCAGCGGTCGTTGTCCGCGCCGGGTTGCGTTGGCTCCCCAGGCGTAGCCGCCACCACCGCCACCTGCACCAGCACCCGCGTCGCCTGCGCGTGCTTCCGCACATTGCTCAGCGCCTCTTGGATAATCCGCAACAAGTGCCGCTCGACTGTGGGCGCAAAGGCGAGAGTCGTCAGTGCTGGCGGCAGTTCCAGTTCGGCCACAATCCCGGCTAGAGGGGCAAAAGCGTGGAGATAAACCTCCAGCGCCTCAAAAAAGCTACGCTGGGCAATGGCATCCGGCGCGGGCGTCCGGCGCGGGTTACTCATTTGCACGCCCAACAGATACTCGCGAATGTCAGTCAGTTCGTGTTGGGCGACCTCGATGATCTGATCGAGCATCGTGGTGGCTTGGGGCAACGCAACGGGGTGCAACAGATCGCGGATCGCCTGGGCCTGCGTGTTCACATAGCCCAATACCTGCCCCAGACTATCGTGCAACTCACGGGCCAGCCGTTCGCGCTCGTGGAGGATGGTCAGCGCCTCCTGTTGTTCGGCGCGCTGTCGCTCAGCCTCTTTGCGCCAAGTGACATCGCGGGCGACCCCTTCAATCGCGATCCGCTGCCCATCGGCGGCATAAATAGGCCACTGCTCTTGTTCCAGCCAAATCGCCTGTCCATCCTTCCGCGTATAAAGCAAGACGACCGGCGTTGTCAGGTTTGTGTCGTCCCTGCTCATCTGAATCAGCAAGGCGCGACTCTCGCTGGACGCCACGCGGAGCCACAGCGCAGGGTCGGCGTGCAGTTCTTCTGGGGTATAGCCTGTAATCGAGGTCAGGGCCGGACTAAGATAGTCAAAGTGGAGCGTCGGCAGCAGGGCGATCCGAAAGATAATATGCTGTGCGTTCTCCGCCAACAGCCGAAAGCGCGTTTCACTCGCCTGAAGCGCCTGCTCAATCTGCTTGCGCTCGGTGATGTCGCGCAGCACGAGCAAGCGCCCGATAAGCGTCCCGCGCTGATCGCGCAATGGCGCAAGTTGGGTCGCAAAAACTTTGGTGTCGCCCTGATGCTGGCAGATCAGATCACTGTGAACGACGTGGTCGCTTGCCAACAAGACGGGCCATTGCGGGCTGGCGGGCAGCACCGTGAGCGCGGGTTGGCCGATCACTTGGGCCGCCGCCTGCCCGCTCAGGTGTTGGGCTGCCGGGTTCAGTTCGACCACCCGCAAACGCCCATCTAGCACAAACAGACTATCGTGCATCTGCTGGATGAGCGCTTGGTGCGACACCGGCACCAGATCGAGCAACTGATAGCGGAACAAAGCCCAGGCGAATAGAAGGCCCATGAACACCATGCTGAAGGGATAAAGTCCTGGGCCTGGTAGTGGTACAAGGCGGGAAACCCAGAGGAGGTCGGTCAGCACAACGCCGCTAACCGCCAGTAACATCATCAAGGCTTGGGAGCGGTAGGGCGGGCGGAGCGTGAACACCGCATGGATCAGCAAACCCAACTCAACCAGGGCCATCAGTTGGTTATAGCTCGTGTTGACGTAGTACCACCAACCATAAAGGCGCACCGGAATCAACAGTGTCCCGACCGGCACGACGACATAGTCCCGCCACAGCAAATGGTGCAGCGGATTCGTCCAGACCAACAGCAGCCCAAGGCAGGGAATGAGACCCACCAAACTCAGTCGCCGGGGCTGTAGCCAGGTGGTGCGTCCGGTGAACTGGAGCAGGGTGATGAGGGCGGCGAAGTGAAGACCGAGGCTGCAGGAGAACCTGATGTTGTTAAAGAAACTCTTGAGCGGTAGTGCTTGGGTGATCAACTCTAAGGCAGCGAAGAGCATCCAGCCTGAGCCTACCGTCATGGCGAGGAAGAAGCCGGTGGCCCCAACCACTGTCCGGCGTCGCCATGCATACAGCGCCAGGAGGAAGAGAATGCCCGCCGCCGCAAAGGCGGTTCCGATATAGAGTTGGTAGTACCAGATGAGATCGGCCATCCTGGGCACACCCTGACTGATGCGATGAAGGGGAACGACTTTCGTTCGGAGACCTTGTCAGGTGTGCGCAACAGACGATCTTGCACCCACGCAACTCCTCCCGAGTGCGCACCTGACAGATCTTGCGCGGCAGGATGTTCACGGCATCGGGACGCGCCAATACGGCGATGATACCACGTCGGTGCATCCCTGCAACCATGAGGGACGTTCGTTGGCTTGGCTGCAACAAATCAAAGGGTCGCAGCATGCCGATTGTAGCTTGCTGAGCGGTGCGGCAGATGTATGCTACACTCACCGCGCACGAACTGCCGTGAGGAGTACGATGGAGCAAACCCCTGAGCATCTGGCAAACAGTTGGAGCCGCAATGGCGCAGGCGGCAGCCTAAGCCGCAAGGCCCGCCTCAGCATTCACCCCTCGCCGGGGCCACACAACGCCCTCTGGTATTTCGCCCAGGTGACGGGAGGGTATGCGCGGGTCGCCCGGAACGCGGCGCTCATCCAACTCGCCCGTTACACCCCCTTTCTCCCGCTGAAGAATGCCCTCTACCGGCGCGTAGGCATGCGGGTCGGCCCCCACGTCGCCGTGGGCCTTATGGTGATGATTGACATTTTCTTCCCCCAAGACATCACGCTGGGTGAAGATTGCGTCATCGGCTATAACTCGACCATTCTTTGCCATGAGTTTACGCGCCACGAGTGGCGGCGCGGGCCGGTCGTCATTGGCCGCGATGTGACCATTGGCGCAAATTGCACTATCTTGCCCGGCGTCATCATCGGCGACGGTGCCACCATCTCCGCCATGAGTCTAGTGAACCGCGATGTACCGCCCGGCGCGTTTGTCGGTGGGGTGCCGATTAGGCCGCTTTCGGGGTCTGGGGTCTGGGGTCTGGGGTCAGGGGTTAGGCAATGGGACAGAAGTGGCGATTCCAAATGCTCCTTGCGGCTTTGCGGCTTTGCGG
>CAIRDL010001019.1 GCA_903877345.1 uncultured Oscillochloris sp.
AAACGGCCCTCGTCGCAACCACCCGTCCCACCGTCCTAGACATCGCTACCGGCACCGGGCGCGTGCCTTTGCTGTTGGCTACCGATCCGAGCTTCGACGGCCACCTCGCCGCCCTGGATCTAGCCCCGTTGATGCTGCGCGAGGCCCAACGTAAGCAGCGCACGCTCTGCCCCGGGGCGAAGATTGGCTGGCACCTCGGCGACGGCGGCCATTTGCCTTGGGCCGACGCGGCTTTTGCTTTGGTGACATGTCTTGAGGCGCTTGAGTATTTCCCGCAACCCCGGTTGGCCCTCGCCGAGATGGCCCGTGTCCTGCGCCCAGGTGCAACCCTGCTGCTGAGTAAGGTGCCTGACCAGTGGGCGCGCTTGCTCCCTGGCCGCGCCCTGACCCGTTCGGCTATGGCGCAAACCCTCGGACGCCTCGGTTTGATTGACCTGACCTTTGCCCCGTGGCAGCATGATCACTACGAACTTGTTAGCGCCCGCAAGCGGCCCACTAGAACGCAATGATGCATGAAGCCCCGCCAAGCCCAACAGCCCAACCCCTCCGCTTCGGGCGCTACCAAGTCGGCGCACAACTTGGTGTGACGCGCCTGGCAGAGGTGTACACGGCTACCGATGAGCGCCTCCAGCGCCAAGTGCTGCTGCACCTGTTGCGCCAAGATCTGCTCGGCCAAACTCGCCCCCAGGCGCGTTTCGTGGCCGAAGTCAGTCAAATGGCCCGTCGCTCGCACCAAGGGTTGCTCGAAGTCTTTGACCGTGGTGAAGTGGACGGCAGACCCTTCATCGTCACCGAACAGTGCGCCGGTCGTTCGCTGCGTAGCCTCAATGTGCTCACTGTTGAGCATGCGCTGCTCTATCTGCGGCAAATCGCCGGTGCAGTGGCGGTTTGTCAGGCTCAGGCAAGCGCCGAACTGCCGGTGGGCCTCTACCATCCGCCTATCAGCAGCAGCAACGTGTTGTTGGTGGGTGAAGGCCGGGTGAAGTTGGTTGATAGTTGGCTGGTACCCGCCGCCGAGGTGCCGCACGATTTGGCGCACTATCGGGCACCCGAATTGAGCGAAGGTCGTCCCGCGACGACCGCCACGGCGGTGTATGGGCTGGGTCTGCTGCTCTTTGAACTTATCGCCGGGACACGACCTGTGGGTGGGGCCGACGCTCGTGCCACCGCTTTGGAGCACCTAACGCTCAACCTTCCGCTGTTGCGCCAAGTGCGTTCGGGCCTCTATCTGCCGAGTGTCGAGCGCCTCCTCGCGCAAGCCACGGCGCGAGTCCCGGAGCAGCGCTTCCGCGATGCCCACGCTTTCAGCCAAGCGCTTGACGGTCTCTGGCGCGATTTGAGCGCGGCAACGCAGCGACTTGAGCCGTCAGCGCGGCGAGGTCGGACGGCGGTTGCGGCTAAACCCGTCCCCACGCCGCCCGCCGAAGTCGCGCTGCCGCCCGTGTCCGCCGGGTCTGCCCGCCGTGTGAAGCGCAACGCCCCCTCGGTGCCGTCAACGCCAGTGCAGGCCAACCTAACCCGCAACCTAGTGGGGTGGCTTATGCTGGTGGGTTTGGTGCTGGCGGTGGCCCTGGGCAGTTACCTCGCCGTCAACGCCGTCGCCGACCGGCTTGGCAGCTTGCCCAGTTTCCCGTCATTGCCCGGTGGGCTGTTCGGTAGCCATGAAGTGCTTTACACCGTCAATATCCGCGATGGGCTTAATCTGCGGCGCGAACCGAACGCCACCGATGCGGGCAATGTGATCACCGTGGTGCCCAATGGCACTGTGGTGCGGAAGCTCGCAGGCCCGCAGATTACCGACAATATCCCCTGGCTGCGCGTCAGCACCGAAGTCAACGGGGTCGCGGTCGAAGGCTGGCTGTCAATGAACTACCTGATCCTCAAAGGGTCAGTGTAGGTAAAAAGCTAGGGCGAGTGGAAAGCCGCGCATGTGGGCTTGGGAACGTACCGCCTAAAGGACTTTTCCTATGAACAATGACGTGGGTGTTCGCGTAATCCACGGCAACCGGGTGGCGCTACGCCCGTGGCATCGCGGCGATACGCTGGCGCAAGAGCTTTGGCCGCGCTATACCGAACCCTTCAGTTCACTCTGGAATCTCCCCGGTCGGCTCGTGTACGACGATCTGGGGGGCCGTAGTTGGAGCGCCCAACGCTACGCTTGGGCGGTTGAAGATCGCCTCCGCCGCCTGATTGGGCGCATCTCGCTGCGCGAACTCGATCCGCTACGCACCAGTGCCCGCCTCGGCATCTCACTTTCACAGTCGTATGTGAGTCAGGGTCTCGGCACTGAGGCGCTGGTGCTGTTTCTCGACTACTACTTTGGGCCATTAGGCTTCGAGCGGATGTATCTCGATGTCGCGGCGCTCAATCGGCGGGCCGTGCGCTGCTATGAGCAACTGGGCTTTCGCTATCTCGAAAGCGAGTGGCGTGGCGCGGGGAGCGACGCGGCCTTACGGCTCATTGACGACCCGCGCTACGCCGAAGTGGCGCACTTCTTTAAGCGCAACCGCCACGAAGTCCTCGTCGAATTT
>CAIRDL010001020.1 GCA_903877345.1 uncultured Oscillochloris sp.
GGCCGGTGGTGGTGCAGTGGACTCCTGCGACCGACGCCCTTTCTGGGATGGCGGGCTACCGCATCTACATCGGCACCGACCCGGAAGGCAAGGCCGACTGGTTCACTGCCGAGCCCAGCATCAAGACGAATCCGCTGAGTGCGGGGCGCTATGTGGTGCGCGTCCAGAGCCTTGATCAAGCGGGGAACGCGAGTGCGTGGGGTACGCTTGGGAGCATTGTTGTAGGCCCGTAGGTGTCAGGTGTCGGGTGTCAGGTGTCAGGTTGAGCGCATCAGGACGCTGTGCGTTAGTTGCACATGAAAAGGGAGGGCTTGGCCCTCCTTTTGTCATGCCTCTTCGCCCGTCGGGCGCAACTCCAGTTCGCGCAGGAACATGAGGAACTGGCGGGCCTGCTTCTTGTGCTCAAGACTCAAATTGTCGTAGAGGGTCAAGAAGGCATCGCGGTCACGGTTTGAGGCACTGAAATTGTAGGCGTCTTTACCCGCAGCTTCGTTGATCAATTCAATCGCGGTCGTGCGAAAAACTGCCGCCAAGCCCTCAAGCTCCGTCACACGCACGCCGGTCGTACCCGCTTCAACGCTCGAAATATAGGAGCCGCTGACACTGATGCGGTTGCCCAAATCAGTCTGGGTCAGCCGGTCGCGGGCGCGTTTGCGCTTAATCACCTCGCCGATCCGCTCGTTGAGAGAGGACATACGTTTTACTCCTGAAGAAAAATGCTCTAGCGTCGTTTGAGCGCCGCCTGGGCTAGACGCCAGAACATGCGGTAGCGGGGCAACACCTCGAACACTTTCCCAGCGACCCCATGCATGGCGGGGCCAGCCATTTTGAGGGCTAATTCAGCGGTTTCTTCGGCGGTGGTACCGAAAATACGCATAATCCGGGGGAAGCCCTTGAGCGCCTCGGCGGCGGGGCCAATGGCGTTCCACTGGGTGGTCATGTCAGTGGGCACAATGCCGGGGGCCAGGGTATTGATCGCCAGAAACGGCTTGTCGGCGTACTCGCGGGCCAGCCCTTCGGTTAGGCGTACGATGCCCGCCTTGGAGGCGCTGTAGGCGCTGAGGAAGCGTTGCGCCCGCTTGAAGCCGCCCCCCGTGAGATTGATCAGCCGACCGTAGCGGCGTTCGAGCATATGGGGTAGTACGGTGACACAGCCGTGGTAGGTGCCAAGCAGATTCACCTGAATCACTTGCGCCCACGCGCCGGGTGGCACATCTACGGTGTAGGCGAAGGGGCCAGCAATCGCGGCGTTATTCACCCAAATGTCTACTTGGCGGTAAGCGGTGAGGGCGTGGCGGAGCAGCGCCTCGACTTGGGCGCGATCCGCGACATCGCAGGCGCAACCAGTTGCTTCGATTCCGCGAGTTCGCAGGTCGCTTACGGTTTGGGCGACCGCCTCGGCCTTTGAGGACGCGACGACGATGCGGGCACCGGCGGCTCCGAAGCGTTCGGCGATGGTGCGCCCAATGCCCCGCGTGCTGCCGGTGATTACGGCGACGCGGCCAGTGAGTGAGATGGGTAGCTTGGTTGACACGATTTCAGATTTCAGATTTCAGATTTTAGAAAAGGCACAACGGGGTACAGCGATGCCGAACCTATCAGTTCGGTCTTTGTGCGCTTCGTGCCTTTGTGGTGCGATCATCAAGCGCTGTCTCGTTGGCGTACTAGGTGCGGGAACGGATAATCAACTTTTCGCCTTGCCGCGAAGCCTTGATGGCGTTGATCCCACGCAGGCCCTCCGGTAGCAGCAGATAGCGGCGGTACGGCCCCACGCGGACAATCAACTCGTCGCCGTTGAGGGTAAGGCCCAGGGCTTCACGGGGCAGTCCGGGCAGATCGAGGATGACGTGGGGTGCGGGTGGGCCGGCTAGTTCAAGCGGCAGGGAACGTGGCGGGCCAGGGAGGGGCGAGTCGCTGTTGTAGATCTGTTTGCCGAGAAGGGTGAGGGCGGCGACGTTGCCGGGGGAGGCGGTCGCCGGGAGATGGTAGATCGGGTGGCCGTGGAAGATGGTACCGGCCTCATCAATGGTGGCGACCTGTTCAGCAACGAGCGCTTCGAGGCCGGGAAGGGTGGGCAGCAACGGGCCAGCGATAAGCGACTCGACCGCGAGACCAAAGAGTTGCAGGGCGGGCAGATTCAGCAGCGCGTCGGTCAAACTGCCTCGGTTGGGGTTGAAGACATAGCGCACCTGAGTGGTAGCGGGGGCGGTCAACTCTTCGCGCAACCGTTCGACCAACACGCGGGCATCCTGAACGCGGCTCAGCCATTCCATTGGAAAAGGCAGCAAGCCAGTTGGAATGACGGCTTGGGCGACGGAGGCACTGGAGCGACCGGGGCCAC
>CAIRDL010001021.1 GCA_903877345.1 uncultured Oscillochloris sp.
AATAGTCGTGAAGTCACCTATACCTTAAGCCTGAGCAACGTCGCCTTCAGGAGCCTCACCACCCCGTTGGCAAGTCCCGAAATCGTTGATCTGCTCGCGCCAGAATTGCTCTATGTGGCGGGGAGTCAGACGATGGTGACGACACCCACCGGCGCGCTCGCCCCGGTGTTTGAGCTAATCCCCGATTTTCAGGGCACGGGGCGCACCTTGTTACGCTGGAGTTGGCCGGGGTACAGCCTCGCCGCAGGCGGCCTATTCGAGGTGCAGTTTCACGCCCACATTGCACCCTTCACCGGCGCTGGGCAGATTCCTAACACCGCTTACCTCGCTGGGTGGGACAATCCCTCCGACGACCTCTTACTTAGTAATTGCTCGCAGACCTCTGCGGATACGTACGATTTCGATGGTGACGGCAACACCCAAGAACGGATCTGTAGCTCAACGCTCCTGAATGTAGCCCTGGATAGCTCAGCCAAGACCGCCTCGCTCAAACTGGTCAAGGGGCAACTCGACAACGCCTGGACGAAAGACCCCAAGACGGGCTTGACGGTGCCCGGCGGGCGGGCCGACTACACGTTGACGATTTCCAACAGCGGCACGCTTGCAGTCAAGGATTTGGTGCTGGTGGATATTCTGCCGTGGGAAGATCCCACCGGCGTTACGACCGAGACCGGCGTGGTGCGCTTCAACGAGGCCCGTGGAACCCAGTGGCGGCCCTTTTTAGTCGCCCCGATTCTTGGGCCGTCTGGCTCGACGGTTTACTACAGCACCGAGCGGAATCCTTGTCGCCAACCGGACTTGGGGCTTGACCCGGATGCGCCCGATTGTGTACCCGCTAATTGGAGCACCACGCCCCCGGCGGATCTTTCCACGGTGCAGGCATTCAAGGTTGACTTTGGCAGCCTCGTGCTTAGCCCTGATGACGAAGTGACGCTTGGTGTGCGGATGCGTGCGCCCTACGATGGCGTTGCTGGCGAGATCGCGTGGAACTCGTTCGCTTACCGCGCCCGTGAGGTTGGCACCAACAACTATCTGTTGGTCGCCGAACCACCCCGCGTCGGCATAGAGCGCCATGATGCCTCGCCACCCGGCTACGGCAACTTTGTTTGGCTTGACCTGTCGCCGGCTAATGACCTCCAAGATAGCGGCGAACCCGGCGTCAACGGGGTGCGGGTCGAGTTGTTCCGCGATGACGATGGCACCCCTGGCCCAAGTGCGGCCGACACCTTCGTGGACGAAACGGTGACGGGGCCACACGATGACGGACGCCCCGGTTTCTACCTTTTCTCGGAGCCGGCACTGGTGCCGCCCGGCGATTATTACGCCCGCTTCACGCCGCCCGTCGGCTATAGTTTGGTGACGCCACATTTCGGTACTGACGACACTGTAGATTCTGATGTTGATTTAATCACGCGCTTTACCCCGGTTACTACACTTATTTCGGGAGAAATTGACCTCAGTTGGGACGCTGGAATCCGTACTGATACGGCGGTCGGCAACTATGTTTGGCTGGATCAGAACCAGAATGGGTTGCAGGACGAGGCGGCGAGTGCCGGGATCAATGGCGTGACGGTGCAGCTGCACCGCGCCAGCGATAGCAGCGTGATCTCAACCACCGTCACCGCCGATGACTTGCGGGAGTTGCCCGGTTATTACGTGTTTGAGGGACTGACGCCGGGCGTGGGGTATTACGTCGAGTTTGTCAAACCGACCGGGTTCGACTTCACGACGGTCATGACGGACACGATGGTTCCGACGGGTACCATTGACTCTGATGCTGATCCCACGACGGGGTACACCGCCATTTTTACCCCGACGATCAGGGTGTATGACGCGACCCGCGACGC
>CAIRDL010001022.1 GCA_903877345.1 uncultured Oscillochloris sp.
GTGGCCTGCCCCGCGACAGCCCGCCACACTCCGACTGTCCGCCGCCGTCGGGGCCACCGTGCGCCCATTGACGGTGAAGCTCGTCACGCTCCAGCCCGTCACGCGGGCGCGGTATTCCAACGGCCAACTTGGGGCAGCCAAGCTGTAGCTGGCAAGCCGTGGCGCAAAGTCCAACACTTCGCCCGTCGGCCATGTGAACCCGGTGGCTCCCAACGGCGTTAGGTAAACCCCATCGGTTTCGCTCGCTCCACCGTGGTTCGGATCGAGGTCTGAGTGAATGGCGAGGCGCAAGCTGCCCGTTGTCGGCGTTGGCACAACTACCGGAGGTGCCACGATGGTCGTAGCGACCGTGGCGGCGTTGTCGCTCGGGTCGTCGCCAGGGGTCACGGTGCTGATGCGGGTCGCCATCGTCAGCAGTGTTCCCGCAGGCACGTTCGTGCGAACAGCAAGCCGCAGACTGCCCGCCGCCGCCGGGTTCAGCGTGCCCAAATCCCACACGAGGGTTTGGCCGCTGATACGAGTAGGCGGCACACTGGCGGTCAGCAGCGCCACGTCGGTGGGCAGCGTCACCGTAAGCACACTCGTCGCTGCCGCTCGTGTCAGGCGCGGTACTGCTCGATACAGGTTGCCGTAGCCCACCGTGTAGACGAACCCGCTGCCCCAGGTCAGGCGTGCGGCGGCATCTGGCCCGGTGGCGGTCACGTAGACGTTGGGCCGCACTACGTCTGTCGTGACATTTGCGGTGTTGTCGGCCTGGTCAGCGGCTCGCTCCGGCGTGGCGCTGCTGATCTGCGCCGTGGCCGCAAAGGCGTTCGCGACAAAGGTGCTTCCATCAATAGGCGTAGCTGGCAGTCGCAACGGCAACCCAACGCTACCCGTTGCGCCGGCTGCCAAGTCGCCCAGCGTACAAATGACGCGCCGGGCCGCAGCATTGGCGGTGCAACCCGCCGGCAGCGCGCCAAGGGTTGCGCCGGGGTCGTAAGTGATGGTCAGCACAGCAGTGCGCGCTACGCCCGTGCCAGGGTTGCGATAGGTCGCCGTCAGGCTCCCCGGTTCGCCGACCGGCAGCGGGTTCGGGGTAATGCCGAGCGTCACGCCGGGGTTGGGGAATTGGATGAGCGTCGTGGCGCTGCTGCTGTTGTCTTGCGGGTCGTCACCCACCGTCGTCGTGCTGAGCGTTGCGGCGTTGACGATGCTCGTGCCGACCGTCGCCACATCTGTGCGGGCTACGAAACTGATCGTGCCACTCGCCCCCGCTGCCAGATTCGCACTCACACAATTTACCGTCGTCGCGGTATTCGTACAGCCCAACGGGTTCGCCGTGAAGCGCAGCACACTCACCCCAACCGGGAGATTGTCGCTCAGCGTGACGTTGCTGGCGGCGAGGCTGCCCCGGTTCGCGTAGACCAGCGTGTAGGTCAGTTCGTCGCCTACCAGTGCGGTGGCGGGCGCACTCTTGACCAGACTCACTTCGGGCCGTTGGAAATCGGTTGCCGCGCACGCACTGTTGTTCGTTAAGTTACTGTCGGTCGTGGCGGTCGTCACACTCGCGCAATTGGTGAGCCGCTGCGTCACTGCCGTGGGCGGCGTGAAGGTGACGGGCGCTCGCACATTGACGGTGATTGTCCGGTTGGCGTTGCCCGCCAACGTCCCCAGGCTCCAACTGAGCGTTTGCCCCGCCACACTCGTCGGGGCAGGACTCGCCGAAACATAGACCAGTCCAGCGGGCAAGGTGTCAGCGACCGCCACCAGCAAGGCGAGGCTCGCCGTCTGGTTTCGCACCGTCAGCGCATAGCTGAAGCTCTGGTTCGCCACCGCCGTAAGCGGGCCAGTTTTGCTGATCGTCACATCGGTAATGCGCTGAAGCGTCGTGTTGGCGCAGGCGCTGTTATTCGCCAGGTTGCTGTCCGGCTCCGCGCTGGTGATGCTCGCACAATTTTGCACGAGCACCGTCGTGGCGGGCGGCGTGATGCTGGTGCTGAGCGGCTGCACCGTCACGTTAATTGACCGGCTGGCGTTGCCCGCCAGCATCCCCAGATTCCAGGTGAGTGTCTGCCCCA
>CAIRDL010001023.1 GCA_903877345.1 uncultured Oscillochloris sp.
CCAGCCGCAGACCACGTGGGAAGTTCATCGTCTGCCCAGTAGCCGGGGGTGCGCTTCTCGTCCAGGGCACCCACGGTAAGCACGTAGGGGTCATTGCCCGGTACAGTCACCGAACCTGGCGTGGGGCCATCATTACCGGCGGCAACCACGACGGTGATCCCCTTGAGCCAAGCCTTCTCAACGGCACGGTTCAGCGGGTCAACAAAGTAGGGCACGCTCGGCAGGGCACTAATCGAGAGATTCATCACCCGCACGTCGTAGCGCGCTTGCTGCTTGACTACGAACTGGATACCCTTGATCACCGTCTCGTAACTACCCTGACCCTCATCGTCAAGTACGCGCACGCTAAGTACCGAAGCGCCAGGGGCGACACCGAGGCTTACCCCAGTGTTGGCATCGGTGAAGTTGTTCCAGATAATGCTTGCCACAGCCGTGCCGTGACCGTACCCATCGCTGGTATCAGCGTGGTCAAGCCAGCAGAAGTTTTCGCGCTGATTGCCCACGACCCGCGACTTGCCTTTGGTATTAGTCGCGGTCTGACATGTGCTGTTGATGAAGTCAGCCTGACCGAGGAATTGGCGGGTGACCACCTTCCCAAGCGCGGCCCGCACAGTCGCATCGAAGTAGACGCCTGAGTCAACAACCGCCACCGTAACGCCCTCGCCATTGATCAACTCGCCGGATCGTAGCGCAGTGCGGTGCAAAACGTCGGCACCAATGTCAATCGGCACTGGGTTGACGACATTCCACACACTGGGGTCGTTGGTGGGTTGCACATCGGGGCGTCCATCCCATTTCGCAGGAAGAGGCAGATCAGTAACCCAGCCATCCCACTCACTAGACCGAACCTGACGGTTTGCCACCACCGAATGCACGCCGGTACGGGCGATGAGTTGCTGCGTCGTGCCAGCCGGGATTACTGCGGCCACCGCATCAATCAGCCAAAGTTCGCTAGTGACAGTACCACCGACGGCACCGACGGCCTCAGCAGCCTGCGCGGCGCTTTCGGCAGTGACAATCACGCCCTGGGACTCAGCGTTTGCGACCAAGGCTGGATCAAGATACGGGGCGGGCGCTGACTGAACTGAGGGCTGTGATGGAGCGAGCAGTGCCAGCCCTATGAGGGCCGTGCCGAGGATCTTGACAAAGGTAGTTTTCATAATTCAGGGTTCCTGGCAGTCCAGGTGCTACCGCAAAGGCGCGGTGGCTCTTACCGCTAGTATAGAGGTGGGCTTTCGCGGATGTTTCGCACGAAGTCAGGCCCGCCCAGTTGCTTCATTGCGGATAGCCTCATAGGTTTGAACGACCGTATCCTCGGGTTCACCTAATGGATCAATGCCAGCAACATCGAGATACTGGTGATAAACCTGATCGGCATCCACCGCCAAGCCCAGTTGCTCATAGACTTGGAGCAGCCAAGTGACCATATCTTCGGCGGCGGGGTCAACAGCGAGGGCACGGCGGCAATGAGCAAGACATTGCCGATAGTGACCTAAGTTGAAGGTGTGCTCTGCTAGGCGTTCGGAGGCAAGAAGGAAAGCGTTGGCGAGCAGGTCACGGCGTTCACGGCCCCAATCGCTGCCACGAGGCACAGCCTCCATGTAGGAGCCATCGTAGAGCGACACGACTTGATGGTAGAGCGGCACGGCGGCACCCAAACCCTCATGCTGTTCATGTTGGCATGCCACATTGAGGGTTCGCTCGAGCATGTCGGCGTCACTCTGATACATCGCTGGATTGAGGATGATGTGCTCCCGGCTGACGTTGAGGGCCTGCGCGGCCAGTTCAGGTGAGCCGAGTTGTACGAGCAAATCGCGCACCCCACCGAGCGCTCGTGACAGGTTACTTGGCCCAACAGGGCCAGTCCAAACAGCAGTCGCGATCTCGGCACGGTTTGCCCCGCGTTGTCCACAGTGGATCAGGAAGGCGAAGAGACCCTGGGTTTTCCGGGCTCCAGCACGACCACCACCATCCTGCGCCCAATGTTGCGACGTAACCTCGCGACCATTGATGAAGACCTGGAGCTCGCCCAGACAGCGCACATAGATGCCCCGGAAGGGTTGAAGTTCGACATGGACGCCGCTCGTCTCAGCGACAGCGACTAGCGCCGCCCGTGCATCGGCGCGCACCGCCGCACTAGGCGCATCAAGCAAGCGGCGCAGATAGGTCAGTCCACGCATGCCATGCGTACTCAGTAGCACCAAGCTGGACTGACGGCGTACAAGAAGGTCAGGGTGCGTGAGCAGTGGGAGAAAAAGTTCAGTCGGGTTCGTCATTGGTGCTTGCCTTTCGGCGCGGAGACCCAACCACTTCAGGGGTGGGAGGAGCGCCATGTTTCAGCCCGCCTCAGCCCGCACTTGCCCGGATGTTTGACTTGTGGTGTCATACACTCAGATGCACTAAGGCGATCGAGGCGCAC
>CAIRDL010001024.1 GCA_903877345.1 uncultured Oscillochloris sp.
AGCATCCCCAGCCGTGGGCGTAGGGGTAGGGTGCATATCTCCGGCGCACTCGCCCGTCCCCTTCAATTTGCGCCAGCAAGAACATCTGACTATAATACGGCGGCTTTCGCCCCGACACCGCCCTCAAGCCAATGCAGCCCAAGTTTTCGCTTGAACCTAAGCGAACTTGGCCGAGTAAACCTCCTATGGCAACCTATCTTGTAACCGGCGCAGCTGGGTTCATCGCTTCACGCGTCGCCACTTTCCTGCTTGCCGCCGGGCACCGCGTCATCGGGCTGGACAACCTCAACGACGCCTACGATGTGCGCCTCAAGCTGTGGCGGCTCGCCGCGCTCAAAGACCAACCCAACTTCACTTTTCACCAACGCGATCTTGGCGATCGCCCCGCGCTCCAAGCGCTCTTCAGCGCACCGGGTGCGGAACCCATCGCGGCGGTGATCAACCTCGCCGCCCGCGCTGGTGTGCGGCAGTCGGTGGAAAACCCCTGGGTCTATCTGGAGACCAATATCACCGGCACGCTCAATCTGCTGGAACTCTGCCGCGAGTGGGGTGTGCCGAAGTTTGTCTTGGCCTCGACCTCGAGCCTCTACGGCGCGAACAATCCGCAGCCGTTCCACGAGGAGGCCAACACTGACGGGCCACTCTCGCCCTATGCCGCCTCGAAGAAAGCCGCCGAAGCTTTCTGCTACACCTATCACTACCTCTACGGCCTCGATGTGACGATCCTGCGCTATTTCACCGTCTACGGCCCCGCCGGACGCCCCGACATGAGCCTCTTCCGCTTTACGCAGTGGATCAGCGAGGGGCAGCCGGTGCAGGTCTTTGGTGATGGGCAGCAGTCACGCGATTTCACCTACGTTGATGATATTGCCCAAGGTACCATCCTGGGGCTCAAGCCGCTTGGCTACGAGATCATCAATCTCGGCTCGGACGAGCCGGTGGTGCTGATTGAGACGATTCGCATGATCGAGGCGCTAGTCGGACGGGCGGCGAACCTTACCTTTAGCCCGCTGCATCGCGCCGATGTCACCGCCACTTGGGCGCAAATCAGCAAGGCTGAGCGCTTGCTCGGTTGGCGACCGCACATGCGCTTCGCCACCGGGTTGGCCCAACTGGTCACGTGGTATCAGCAGAATCGAGAGTGGGCGAGCAAGATTGCGACGTGATCCGTGTGCGTGACTCGTGATTCGTGACAGGGCCACACCCTGACCGATCACGAGTCACGAGTCACGCATCACGCATCACGCATCACGCATCACGCATCAATAAAAGTGGGCGCAGCGCGGTAACTCCGGCCAAAGCACTTGCGGGGTACGGTCGGCCTGCGGCACGCCACTGGGGTCAAGGGCTGCGCGCACCACTTCGAGCAGCGTCTCTAGGGTGAACGGCTTCATCAGGAGTTGACAGCCGAGGACACTGAGGGGCCGCGCCAGCCGTTTCAGCAAAAAGTAGTCGGTCGAGGAGACGAGTATCGGCAGGTTGACCGTCGCCGGGTGCGTTCGCAGTTGTTCAACCAGATTGAGCGTGGGTACCGGCTGGTTCGGCAACAACTCAATCAGCAGCAAGTCAGGCAACGCGGCGCGGATACGATGAACGCTGAGTTCTGTCGGCGTGTCGAGCCACACACGGTAGCCCTCGCCACTCAGGATCTCCGCAAACAACTCGCTAACCTCGTGGTTGTGGTCAGATACAAAAATGCGCTGTCCGTGCATAGTGATCTTGCCTCAGTCTAATGCGCCAAACTTCCGAGCGCTTGCCTGGGAGAAGTTCGACGGAGTCGCCCATTGGACGGCCTCAGTAATGGCTTGGTGCAGGTCACGCAGGCGAAAGGGCTTACCGAGAATGGCCGTAACTTTCACACCTCCAATGCGCTCAAGCACCTCACTGGCAGTCAAGCCACTCATCATCACAATCGGCAGTTCAGGCATACCCAAATTGATCGCCCGGGCCAAGGCCGCGCCGCCACCGCCAGGCATCTGCACATCAAGCAGGACACAGTCAAACGAGCGGTGGAGGGCCAGCCCCAACCCCTCCGCAGGCTTGCTGACGAGCATCGTGTGGTAGCCAAACGAACCTAGCATCGCGCCGACTACCTCAAGCATCTGAGGGTCATCATCCACCACGAGAACTCTGAGTTGCCGCAACTTTGTGTTCCTGGCGTATGAGTCA
Source organism: uncultured Oscillochloris sp. (assembly GCA_903877345.1). Lineage (GTDB taxonomy): Bacteria > Chloroflexota > Chloroflexia > Chloroflexales > Chloroflexaceae > CAIWXH01. The sequence continues at coordinate 2,170 of CAIRDL010001024.1, forward strand.
CTCACACCCGTTTGCCTCGTACTGTTCACGGCAAACCCCTCGTACTGGCTTCGACAAGGTGCGCGCATGCCTGACAGTTTGAGCAAACGCGCTGCACCCGATTGTGGCAAAACTGCAATCTGAACCCTCGTCTAAGTTCTAAGAGTAGCAGCCTTGGTTAAAAACAGGTAGCAGGAAACGTCGCATGGTCTGTCAGGGTTTTCCTGACAAACCATGTGTAGTGTGGCACAGGTTGCAGCGGCAACCGCCTTTCTGCACAGCGCAGACTGCGCCTCACTCTTCCAGGAAGCGGTAGCGACTTGCACAAGTACGCAGCATCGTGTACCATCTTGGCGGTTGGTTTAGCCTTTGGGAACCCCTATAATTGGTCTGTGTGCCCAACCCCGGGCCAGATTGAGAGGTCGCAGTGGCAGGCAGCTACAACCGTGAGCAAATCCGGGCCGCGCTAGCGGAAACTGATCCGGCCTATAGTTTTTACCTCGACCTCGAGACTGGCGAGGTCGTGAAGGTACCCGATGCCGACATGAGTCCCGATGCCGAGACTCTCCGCAACCGCGTCATGGAAGGTTACGGCGACCGTTTCCGCTACATCCCCGGCGGTAGTGCCGCCCCGAACGACGCCAATGTGCAAGGTTGGCTGGATGCTGAGGGTCTCTAGGTTGTTTGGTGTATCCTTGAAGGGGGGCTGGCGCACAATACGCTGCGGCCCCCCTTCTTGTTTGCTACGGATCGTACGGTTTGTCCGTCATGCGCCTGCCGGAGGAACGCCAAAAGACCGTCGCTAAAAGCGACGGTCTTTTTTCTGGTGGAGCATAGCGGGGTCGAACCGCTGACCTCAACACTGCCAGTGTTGCGCTCTCCCAACTGAGCTAATGCCCCGGACGATGGTGGATGCACGGGGATTTGAACCCCGGACCTCGACAGTGCGATTGTCGCGCTCTCCCAACTGAGCTATGCACCCGCGACGTTGCGGAGTATAGCAGTTTAAAGCGGGGTTGTCAAATAGTTCGGTGGGGGCGGGCATGGCGGTTGCAACGTCGCTCGCCGTGGGGCTGAAGCCCTCGGCTACGTCTACAAAGCCTGCTGAAGCAGGCTCGATCAGCCCGCGAAGGCGGGATTCGCAGCCCGTAGCCCGCAGCTTTAGCCGCCGGGCGTGGGGGTCTCGCGACTTTGCAACCGCCATGCCCCCCCCCTCTGCCTTTCTTGACAAGCCTAGACCCCGGTGCTATGCTAACCGGCACTGTTAATTTCATGTGTCACGGTCGCGGATGATCGTGGACAGTCAAGGCGCGGTCGGGCGATAGACGCCGACCGCGTTTGCGATCAGGGCGCTGGTTCCCCCCACCGCCCCTCGCCCGGAACGAGAGGATCGTGGCGAATGGACGTTTCAACTGCTTCAGCCATCGGTGATCACGGCTCCAGGGGCCCGCGAGCGGGCTTGCCGGTACCAAGTGTCACGAGTCCGCAACGCCGCGCCCCTGTCCGCGAAAGCCCCCCGGAACCCACTACCGCGACCCTCCACCCGATCCTCCAACAGCCCATCATCGAGGGCATCGCCGAGCATCTCCAGAAAAAAGGCCACCCCGAAACGACCCCCGAGAGCGTGCGCGCAGTCTATGTCGCCGCTTACAATAGCCCCACCATTGAGGCGCTGATCGCCCGCATCCATCAATATCTGCCCGATGCTGATGGCGAGTTGGTGCGCCGCGCTTATGCTTTGGCCCTGATTGCCCACGCTGGTCAGTTCCGCCAGAGCGGTGAGCCCTATATTGACCATCCGGTGGCGGTGGCGACTATTTTGCTCGAACTGCGCCTCGATGCCGAGTCCATCGCGGCGGCGCTGCTCCACGATGTTGTTGAAGATACCGGCGTGAGTATTGAGCTGATCAAGACGTTTTTCTGCGGGGCGATGGCCCATTTGGTTGATGGCGTCACCAAGTTGTCTGGCCTTGAGATTAAGTCGAAGGAAGAATTGCAGGCCGGTTCGTACCGCAAGATGTTTATTGCGACCGCTGATGACCCCCGCGTTATCCTGATTAAATTGGCCGACCGCCTGCACAATATGCGTACCTTGGGGGCCACTTCGCCCGCCAAGCAGCGGCGCGTCGCCCGCGAAACGCTCGACATTTACGCGCCCCTTGCCCATCGCCTCGGTATGTGGCAGGTTAAATCTGAACTTGAGGATTTGGCTTTCAAGGGTATGTACCCCGACCGCTATAAAGAGTTGATGGATGGCCTTTCACTGCGGAAAGAGGCCCGCGAACGCATCATTCAGCGCGTCATCCGCCGTATGCGCGAGTCCCTTGAAAAGGAAGGGCTGCGCGCCCAAATCACGGGCCGCCCTAAGCATATTTATTCCATCTGGCGCAAGATGGAGCGCAAGGGTGTGCCGCTTGACCAGATTTACGATCAACTCGCCATCCGCGTGATTGTCCAAGAGACCGACGCTGACCGGGCGAAGGGGACGTGTTATCGCATCCTTGGGCTTGTGCATAGCATGTGGACGCCGGTGCTTTCGGAGTTTGATGATTATATTGCGGTGCCCAAAGAGAGTTGCTACCAGTCGCTTCACACGACGGTGATTATTCCCGGCGGCCACCACTGTGAGGTGCAGATCCGCACCGAGGATATGCACACGGTGGCCGAGCACGGTATCGCCGCGCATTGGCGCTATAAAGAGGGCTTCGCTGCGCGTAGCGATCAGAATTACGAAGTTAAAATTAAGTGGCTGCGCGAGTTGATTTCGTGGCGCATTGAACTGACCGATGCCCGCGAGTTTGTTGAGAGTCTGCGGCCTGAGTTTGAGGAATTGGTCTATGTCTTTACGCCTAAGGGCAAGATTATTGATCTGCCCGAAGGCTCGACCCCGGTTGATTTTGCCTACCATATTCACTCGGAAATCGGCCATCGTTGTATCGGGGCGCGGGTGAATGGGCGCATGGTGCCGCTCGATTACCACCTTCAGAATGGTGAAATCGTAGACATTATGACGGGCAAAATCGCCCATAGCCCCAGTCGTGATTGGCTGAACTTTGTCAAGACGCCGAGTGCGCGTAATCATATTAAGCGCTTCTTCCGCCGCGCCGAACGCGAGGAGAATGTCGCTGCAGGGCGCGAACTGCTTGAAAAAGAGCTGAAACGTCACGGCCTCAGCCTCAGCTTTGACAGTTTGGTGGAACTTGCGGGTGCCCGTTCGGTCGAGGATCTGTTCAACCAGATCGGCACTGGCGAACTGACGGCGCGCACCTTGGCCCAGAAGGCGCTGTCGCAGCACGTCGAACGCCAACAGCCGGTTGATCCGCTCCCGCTTGATTTGCCCAAGGTACCCGCTACGGTGCATCACCAGCCCGTCGGGGTGCAGGTTAGCGGCGTTGGGCCCATCCTCAACCGCTTGGCGAAGTGTTGCAACCCCGTGGTCGGCGAGCCGATAGTCGGTTTTGTTACCCGTGGGCGCGGCGTGACGGTGCATCGCGCCGATTGTCGGACGATTGTCAATGAGCACGACCGCAATCGGCTGATTGATGTGATGTGGGGCGACCAGCAACCGAAAGGCTATGCGGTGCCCGTTCGCGTCGAGGCATGGGATCGCGTGGGTCTTTGGCGTGACATTTCTAATGTGATTGCCGATGCAGGGATTAACATTGAAAAGGTCGAGCAAGGCAAGACACGCCGCGCCGGACGCACCGTGCTCCACGTCCTCATGACTATTCAGAGCATCTGTCATCTCTCGAGTATTCTTGACAAACTTAACCGCGTGAATGATGTGATTGAAGCGCGCCGCGAGTCGGGCAGCGGGAAAGGCTGACGCCCGCACCAGTGATAACGCCCCCGGAACCTGCCCGCCTCCAAGGGCCGCTGCTCGCTTGGTTTGCGGCCAACGCCCGCGACTTGCCGTGGCGCCACACGCGCGACCCCTACGCCATTCTCGTCGCCGAGATGATGCTCCAACAGACCCAAGTGGAGCGGGTGCGCCCCAAGTATTTGGCCTTCCTCAGTGCTTTCCCCACCTTTGAAGTCTTAGCGACCGCTCCCACCGCTGCTGTGATCCGTAGTTGGTCGGGCCTCGGCTACAACCGGCGGGCCGTGAATCTTCAACGGATCGCCCGCGTCGTGCAGGCAAAGCACGGCGGCGTTTTGCCGCGTGAAGTCGCGGCGCTGCGCCAACTGCCGGGCATCGGCCCGTACACCGCCGGCGCGGTCGCCTGTTTTGCTTTTGAGCAGGATGTGGCCTTTATGGACACGAACATCCGCCGGGTGTTGCGCCGCGCCTGCGTTGGCCCCGATGAACAGACGCCGCCGCCAACGGAGCGCGCGTTGCTGACGGTCGGCACGGCGTTGGTGCCGCCAGGTCAAGGTTGGGCCTGGAACCAAGCACTTATGGAGTTGGGCGCACTGGTTTGTACGGCAGCGAACCCGACGTGTTGGCGCTGTCCGCTCCAGGTGGTGTGTCGCGCCCAACAGGCTTGGCGGGCGGCAGACGCAACCGCGCTGACGCCAATGGTGGTGCCGGTTCGTCCGGTGCGGCACGTGGCCGAGCGGCGCAGCGAACCGTATCAAGGCTCCCGCCGCTGGTTGCGGGGCCGTTTGGTTGAGCTTTTACGCGCCTTGCCGCCCGCCGCCGTGTTGGCGCTGACCGATCTGGGGCCACTGGTGAAGCCGACTTTTCAACCGGAAGATTTGCCGTGGCTGCGGGAGTTGGTCGTCGCTTTGGCGCACGACGGCTTGGTGTGGCTGGATGGCGACACGGTTCGGCTGCCTTGACCGCATTCCGGCCCTCTGCTACACTGAGTTTCCGTGAGCCTACTACACAAATACATATGCCAAGCCTAACCTTGCGTCCTGGCCGCGAACGACCTTTGCACCAGCGCCACCCCTGGATTTTTTCGGGGGCGATTGGTGCGGTGCGTGGGTCGCCTGCCGATGGCGACGTGATTGAGATCCACGGAGCCAACGGCGAGTGGCTGGCCCGTGGTTTCTATAGTGGCGCGTCGCAAATCCGCGTGCGCGTGGCGACGTGGGACGCCGAGCAGCCGCTTGACACGGCTTGGCTGCGGGCGGGCATCGAGCGAGCCATCGCCGGTCG
>CAIRDL010001025.1 GCA_903877345.1 uncultured Oscillochloris sp.
AGGTAATGCAAGAGCTGGATCCCCTGCTGACTCAATGTTGCTTGTTGCTCTGGGGAAGGCCAGTCATACATCTGAACCAGCATATGCAGATTCTGCTGAGGCGCGACCGTGTTGATCATCTGCATCAGCTTCACGTCAACCCCTGGCTGTGGGATAAATCGGCGTGATTGCAGCGCAATTTCATAGGGGTCTGGATGTGATGAAACGTTGGCTGTGCTCACCTGGTGGGTTGCCGCATAGGCTGACGCAAGCTGTTCCGCAGTCAATGCATTGCTCGTAAAGCCGTTGGTGCAATCCCCGAGGATAAAGCCCGTGTATTTCTCGACTTTTACATCGTCAACCCACGGGCCTTCCATGTTTACGATCCCATCGCTCGAGAATGAAAATCCAATCCAGACTGATGAGTCCCCGGAGTAGCTACTAAACCCGATCTCCTTGAGTGACCAGTCATAGCTGCCCGAGAAGTTATAGCCGCTAAAGTTTGAACCGTCGTTCGAGACGCCAACAAAGACCTTATCATAGTTGGTCTCAGTCTGGAGCCACAGGTTAAATGTCAGCTTGGCGTCAGAGGCGTCGCTCAGATCGAAGGGGCCATAGATCATCCATGACACCATATTCGGTGGATACTTGTTGGTAGCTGGATCCAAGCCGTTGATGCCGCCATTCGCAGGCCAGGCGGCCCAGTTTCCACCGGTATGGCGGTAATCATCATCATCCCACAGGAACTCGCAGCCATCGCTACTTATGTCCAGAACGGACCATGCGCCTGAGGGGAATGCCCCTTCAAACGATTCAACCATAACCTCTGACCAGCCGAATGCGGTTGACGACGGTGGTGTCAGGGGAGCCTGAGAGGGTGGTTTGCTCTCCGTGACTGGGCGGGACACGCTAAGCGCGTCAGGGGCAAGCCGTTGGATCGCTGGGGAGCCTGGCGGATCGGAGGTGATCTGCACCAGCGGCCCCGTGGCGGTATAGGTGGCCTGGAGTAAGGCGTACACCAGGGTGCCCTGATCGCCAGGGACAGTGTCGCGCATCTGGAGCGTCCAGATGCCCTCGGCTGGTACTCCAGCAAAGTCCGTCAATACCAGATTTGCCGTCAGTTGTCCTGGCTCGATCTGGCTGAGTGCGGTCAGCGGAACGCGCTTCCCTGTTGCCTGCTGCACGAGTTCGACCTCAACTTGCTCGGGATGCGGATGATTGAGCGCATATTTGAGGGCCAGGGTGGCAATAGAGGCATCGGGCGGCGCATCTGAGAGGACAAAGTTGCGGGCAAGCCATCTGTTGTTGTCGCCGAGCGTTGTCTGCGCTGCCGTATTCGTGTATGGCCCACAGCCACCCGAGGTACTCCAGGTGAAGGTCTGCGCCCAGACATTATCGCTTTCGTTCGATTCAGCCACGACATTGTCCACATCAGTCACGATCTTGAGCGTATGCGCGCCTACCGAGGGGACGATGTTGAGAGCCCAATCCTCAATGTAGGCGTAGTAGTTCTGGCCTAACCCGTTTGTGTTCCAACATTGCACTTCAGTGTTGTCAAAGTAGAGGCAGCTGCGAAACGTATTGGCGATACTGGCGTTAGAGTTGATGAGGGCCCAATCAATATAGGTGTTCTGGTTAGTATACAGGCTATTTACAGTGTAGGTGCCCGTGGTGTTGGCGGGTACGATGGGATAATCCCAGCCGCTTGGGGTGTAGGGGGTGAGGTTCGGTTGAGATGGTATGTATTTCTGGAGCACTATATCATCAATAAATGGCCCGTCATCAACGTTGCTGCTGTCACTTGTGAAGTCAAAGGCGATCCATACATTTGAGGAGCCTGCCAGATTGCCCAGTGTGGGAACTGTGGTCAGATCAAAATTGACGAACTGCCAGCCACTCGAGTCTCCGCTTACACGGTACCCATAGAAGTCTGTGCCGTTTGTCGAGGCATACCAGTTCAACCAATCATAGTTCTGCTCAGACTGATTCCAATAGTAAAATTGCAACTCAGCAGCAGCTGCGTCACGCAGATCAAAAGGCCCATACACCATCCAGGATTGTGCATTGTTCGGATAGTAGTAGGTTTGTGGGGCTACGCCGTTAGCTCCACCTCGTGCAGGCCATGCGCTCCAAGAGTTTGTGTGAGGTCTATAGTTATCGTCATCCCAAAAATACTCACCATCCATAGTTCCATTATTGTCAAATGTCCTCCAATTAGTATTAGGAAATACTCCCTCAAATCCTTCACTCATGATGGTAGTCCAGCCCACCGTTGTCGGGATGAGCGGGTCAACCAGACTGGTTTTATCGTGGGACGAGGGGGGGGCAGTGAGCGCAGACGGCGTCAACTTTGTAGGGTTGTCTGGTGTGTGGGCAGGCTTCGGCACTGTGGTCTCAAATACGGCGGGCTGTCCGATGGTGGCGGTACTATTGCTGCGGATTTCTCCCGGCGGTACCGGGTTGCTGGTGGCAGGCGTAGGTTCAACGACCGGTGCCAGGGCGACACTGGTGGTTAATGTGCTGCTGCCGATCAGGTGAGGATAGGCATCGGAGATCTGAAGGGGCCTGGCTTGAGCCGCCAGGGGTTGCATCTGCCTTTGTGGCTGCTTCCGCTCAGCGACCTGATAGGCAAGTGCTGGTTGTTCTTGGGCGGTGAGGTGTAAAGGCAACACTGTGAAGAGAAGTGTAACCAGTACCAAGATGGAAGGGTATCGTCCGTAACCTCTCATGGTGTACTCCAGACCTTGAGGCGATGGTTGAGTGTGCAGGAGTCTCTTTCAGCGTGGTACACCCCACAGAGGCGTACCATTTTCCTGATAGCTATTAGTTTGAGCTATAAATGTGCGACTAAAATATCCGGCTTGAGTGGCCTGTCCATCAGGCCATACACTGTAATACCAGTAGTGCATATTCAGACAGCCTGTAGCGCAGTCGCCTTCTCCCTGAGAGAAGATGATATCCCAATGGTCGCCTCGCTCAAAAACCTGGATATTCGCCCTGTTGAAAGGGGTGGGGGTTAAGGTGACAGGAATATCAGCGACTTCTGGAAAGCGTTGCTGTACCAGATGAATAGCTTCTAGTGCTGATTGCACCTGCTGAGTTGCCGATGTAGTCCTAACCGGAGGCTCTAGCGCTGCATGGGTGGCCGTGGGGGTTGCTACCCGGGAGGGCGTCGCTGTGATGCGGGTGAGTGGTTGTGGTCTGATGACTTCCGTTGGCTTGATGATAGGAACGGTCGTGCAAGCGCTTAGACTCAGCAAGAAGACGAAGTTGGTGGCCGAGATAATGTGTCTGATCATAAGTTTCTTGTTATTTGGGCTTGTAAAGAAATATGCGATATAACTGTATGGATGGGCCTGTGTTCATAGTATAAATCAGTAGCTTTATATTAAAGCGAAAGGGTTATTATTTATGAGTTGAGATACCATTACCGGGGTTAATATATTCTTAACTTGTATATATTTTCAACTCCCTCAGGCGCAATGCAAAAGCCTGTGGGGAACCATCCCGGATCGGGGAAAAACCTCTGTTCTGGTTCAAAGCAGCGGTCACAAAGGCGTTGGTCAACTTGTCAAACGGCGTATACACAAGTTTCTTCTGCACTATCTTCACTTGGTCGCGCACCGATGCCAGAAAGTTGATTTGGCCCAAGTACAGCCCTAGTAGTCTGTCAGCGGCCCATACGGCGTAAATGGGACAATACAAACGTCGCTGTCACCAGCCGCCACGCGATCAGCGTGTCCAGTCATGTCCATCTAGCCTATACGCTATCTAGGCGTCAGGTTTCCCGGCAAAATGGCGTCAACTTAGAGCCAGATTCAGCATTGCCTGACGCACCCCAGTGTACCATCACGCGATCAGCGTGTCCAGTCATGTCCATCTAGCCTATACGCTATCTAGTACTAGATTTTGGTACGAAATGCATCAGGACGCCATGAAACGACCCTATACCTGGCTTGGTTTTAGCCCGTTCTGATGCGGTGCGCGTTGACTGATGGCCTTCCTATGCGCCTCGTTTCGCACCAAAATCTAGTACTATCGCAATCCTACACAGGTTGTGAAAAGGAGTTGAGCCTTTAGGCGGCTCTACCCGGCTAAAGCCTCGACTCCGCACAATAATCTCCATAGGATTGCTATAAGACGGCCTGAGCAGATTTCAGTAATCGTGCGGAGTTGTTTCAGTAATTGCGCGGAGTTGTTTCAGTAATTGCGCGGAGTTGTTTCAGTAATTGCGCGACGCGGTCGCGGCGGCGGTTAGCGAGAAGCGCGGCGGGGCGGCCAAGGCAGAAAGGCTGGCCCACACGTGCCGTATGAACAGGGGGGAAATCTATGGGACGGACATCAGCACGCAGTAAAAAACCATCGAAGGGAAAGACATATAAGTCGCCGATTCACGAGTGGATAGACTCGGTGATGTTCGTGTTCGTAAACTGGGATGCGGCGAGGAGCCGCGACGAAACGTTGAAGGTCGAAGCCTGTGCCTTCGCCTGCGCCGAGGAGTTTCGTTTGCTCCAAGCTCCAGTCGAGCTTGTGCGATCAATGGGACGAAGCGCAGGGCTGGTATAGCAGTCCTATCCAGGTCGTAAAGAGGAGTCAAGGCTTTAGTCGGCTGAAGCCTTGACTCCTCTTAGCAACCAGTTTAGGTTTGCTATACGAGATACTCCCCAGGAATAACGCCGTCCAGGATGGCTGGACGCACGTGAGCGCGACGAGCGCCTCCGTGATGCTCACGCGCACGAATCGGCGAAACCATACCCATAGCTTCAGGCTGACGGAGAGAGTCACGGGCATTCCTTCTGACCGTGCTTCCACAGCCAAGGGACGCTCGTGACCCCAGACAAGCCTCTACGCGGTCTGGTCGGTGGCAACCACCGCAGGCTGAGACCTGACTGGCAACGAACGACGCCCCCGGCAGCACAACCGGGGGCGTCCGTGTGTCTCTGCGCCGTCCATCCATGCGCGAGCGCCCGCGTGTGTTTGAGGAGGGCTGCGGAACTGGTCGAAACCGAGGCTGGTGTGCGCGTCGCACAGGCTGGTGAGGGTTTCGCCGAGCAGCCCTTCGTCACACCCGCCCGCGATGGTGCGTTGGTTGGCCGCCACGAGGTACGAACCACGCGCCGCCCTTCACCGTGATGCGGGTCGGCGGGGGAGCACCCTCAGCTTTCAGGGCGTGGAGCACATCGAGCCGCCCGTGGCCTTCCACGAGTTTGCCGGTGGCCTCATTCAGCGCCAAGGGCTGCGTGAAGCCCCAGCGGGTCATGGAGGTGCGAAGGGCGGCGAGGTCGTGCTGTTTGGGGTTGCGGGGGGCGTGTAACAGAGTCGCAAGGGCGGTGTACACGATGCGGATTTCGGCGCTGGCACTGGACATGGGGAATGGCTCCTACTCGGTGGGTGCTTTGCCCCCCCGTGGAGCACCGTCGCTGAACGCAGACACGCGCCTCCAGAAGGGGGCGCGTGTGTCGCTGCTCAGGTTGTCGTATCGTCGCTTGGTCAAGGGGGTGCAAGCGGTGAGAGCGGCACGCATAGCGGTTGCAACGTTCCTACCTACCCTCGGTTGGCGACTGAAGGTGCGCCTGCGGAGCCGGAGCCGCCACGGTATGGGGCAAGGAGGCGGTGTCCATGCACCCAAGGGTTCTGACGGGCGACGCAAGATATTGCGTCTCTCCAAAACCACCCACCCACTCAAAAAAATCGCGATCCGAACGGGTGGGGAAGGGCGGCCCCTTCCCCACACCCCATCCCCCGCGTTCCGCACCCAGAACACAGAGGACAGGATTCAGGATCCAGAACCGGGCACGAGAGAATGACTGGCGATCCGCAACCCAATGAAGTCGTAGTCGCGGGCACGCGGGTTGATGAAGTCGCGGTACGCCCCGCGCACGCCTGCGCTATTAGTCCACGATGAGCCGCCACGGAACACGCGTTTATCTGCGTTGGCCTCCACATACGCCGTTTGCCACTCATCCTCCACTTGGTACGGGTACGACTTTTGCCACCGCGTCGCGCACCACTCCCATACATTCCCCGCCATATCCAGCGCACCGTAGGGGCTGGCCCCGCTTGGGTATTGGCCGACCGGTGTGGTGCATTTGATATTCGACTCCTCACTGTTGCAGCGCCCGGTCTTCCAGGTGTTGCCCCACGGGTAAATTCGCCCGTCCGCGCCACGGGCGGCTTTTTCCCACTCGGCTTCGCTGGGCAGCCGAAACGCGATACCAGTCTGCTTACTCAGCCAACGGCAGTAGGCCACCGCCTCAAACCAACTCACGCCGACCACTGGATAGTTTGGGGCG
>CAIRDL010001026.1 GCA_903877345.1 uncultured Oscillochloris sp.
CCCACGCCGCCAGACGCTCGCGCCAGCGGACACGCTCCGCCTCCTTAGGCTTGGCCGCGAGCAGCGCCTCGGCCCATAGCCCGCCCAGATCATCAAAAAAGCCGCCCAGTTCGCCGTCCGAGTCATTGAAATCAATCCAGCGTTCGCTGTAATCGTCGGTCAGCACCTCCAGCAGCAGCAGAGCATTCTGGGCATCGTCGCCATTGAGGAAGCTGCGGATCTGCGCGACCAGTGGCCGCAGATCCGCGAGAATACTTTCATAGGCCATGTAGTCGTCGTAGCGCTGGTTGCGGAAGATGCGGTGGAATTGCTGCTGAAACGCCGTGACATCAACGGGCGTGCGTCGCCCTGAATCAGTCGCAGGGGAAAGGCCGACGGGAGAGACGACGACCGGCGACGGGGCGGCAACCAGCGCCTCGATCCGGTCGGTGAGCGCCGGGTTCCCGGCGGCCAGACGGAGCAACAACGACATAAGCTGGTCACGGTTCAGGCTGGCGAGCAGTTCGGCCAGAGGTGGGCGCACCTGCACCGCGCCGGGTTCAGCGTGGGCGTAGGCCAGCAGGGTTGCCACGATATGCTTGCACCAACCGCCCCAGTCGTAGGGACAAGTGCAACTGGCGGAGCGTACCCTGTCGGCATCGAGGCTGACCGTCACGTGGTAGGGATCATACCCGCTGCCTGCCACCTCAACCCGGAGCAGGCCGTCGCGCAGCACGAGCGGGCCGACCGCTCCACCCTGGTAGTAATGCACGCCACGGGCGAACGACTCCTCGCTGGCACCCTGGCGGATCTGGGTCTCGCTCAAGACGAAGCGAGTCATAGGGAGTCCTTTCTGTGTTTCACCTTGCCGACGGCGGCAAGGTGATCGGCGTAGTCGTGCCAGAAACGGGTTACCTCAGCCAATGGCTCGACCGAGGCCCGATGAAGATCGCCGAACGCGTTCGGCGCGTCGCGCTTCACGTAGTCACTGGCTAGTTCGTAGCCATAGCGGGAGCGCAGCTTCGGCTCGTGCGCCAGCACACACGCCAGCGCCGTCTCAACCTGCATGGCCTCCCAGCAGACGATCACACGGGCAGCTCCGTAGGGGATAGGCTGCTGCTCGCGCTGGGCGTTGAACAGCGCGTGGTGCTGCTCGCGCAGCGCACGCTCGGTCTCGGCTGAGTGATCCGCCAGGTGACGCTCCAGGCCAATGACGCCCTCACGGGTCAAGGCCATGAACTGCCCCCAGCGCTCAGGAGCTTTAATCTAGCCTTTGTAAAATAGACACAGATGCACTATAATGCTCACCATGAGCATGAGCGGGATGTTCGATACCCAAGATCATTCCGTTCGTGACCAAGCGCTCGGGCTTGTCAGTGCCGAACTGGTCGTCTCGGTTGTGGCTACGTCGAGACGTAAAACCCGCCTGTGGACTGACGATAAGACCATCCTTGGATGGCACGTTGGGATGAAGCAGGAATTTCTAGGTGATCACCCATGATCACCTAGAAAGTAGCAGAACCGAATCCTCCCTGCGAACAGCAGAAGAACGATCAGCCAAAAAGCTAACTGGTGGTGTCGCGGCGTTCCTTGATACGGGCCGCCTTGCCAGAAAGACCGCGCAGATAGTAGAGCTTGGCCCGGCGCACTTTGCCACGCCGAATGACCTTGATCGAGTCGAGGCGCGGGGCGTGAAGCAAGAAGGTGCGTTCGACCCCAATGCCGTGAGAGGCGATGCGGCGCACCGTGAAATTTTCGTTAATGCCGCCGCTGCGCCGTCGAATCACGACGCCCTCAAACTCCTGGGTGCGCTCGCGGCTTCCTTCAACGACCTTTACCCCGACGCGCACGGTATCGCCAACACGGAATTCGGCGAGGTCAGTCTTCATTTGGCGCTTGGCTAAGTCGATCAGAATTTGTTGAGACATACGCGTTCGCACGCTCCTTTTAACAACGCCCGTACCAGGCGCCCGAACGGCAGCGGGACTGATGGGGCGACCAGACGCCGACACAATAAGTTGGCAGGCGAACTGCCGCCTGCCAGGGGCCGATTATAGCATAGGCTCCACCCTTGGGCAAATGGGCCGGCGTGACCGTTACCGTTTGGGGACTAAAATCATGACCACTACTACTTTCGGGTTATTGGCCCTGTATCCCGCATTAGGACGGCATCTACCGAGCAGCACG
>CAIRDL010001027.1 GCA_903877345.1 uncultured Oscillochloris sp.
AAGAAGAAGTCGGAACGCAAGCGCCCGGTTCGTCGCCGAACGACTCCACGGGGTTAATCAGCATAGTCGTATTGGGTTAGAGACCTGACAGATGCGCGCATCTGTCAGGTTTTGTGTTGGCAAAGCTCCAGCAACCGTGTCTGCTACAATAGCCGTGTACCTTCATCTGTTGTGATTGCTGCTACAACGAAACGAACCCCACCATGCTTCAACCCGGAACCCTCATTAACCAGCGGTACCAGATCATACGCCAAGTCGGGCAAGGTGGCTTCGGTTTTGTCTACGAAGCCTTTGACACCCGGCTCGCTAAAACGGTCGCCCTCAAGCAGACACGTTTTACTGATGCCCAGCGTAAACAAGCCCTCGAGCATGAAGCTCAACTTTTGGCGCAACTCAAACACGCCGGTTTGCCGCCGGTGACTGACCATTTCAGCGATGCTGACGGCCAGTTTTTGGTGATGGAATTCATCCCCGGCGATGATCTCGCCACCAAGCTCCAACAGCGAGGTGGCCCGTTTCCCCTTGCCCAGGTGCTGCAATGGGCTGATCAGTTGCTGGAGATTCTTGCGTACCTCCACAACCATCAGCCGCCGGTGTGCCACTACGACATTAAGCCGGGGAACCTCAAACTGGCCCCGGATGGCTCGCTGATGTTGCTCGACTTTGGCCTTGCTAAGAGCAGCGACAGCCGCGCCTCCGGCTTTTCAGACGACTATTCGCCCATCGAGCAGTTTGCGGGGACGGGTACCGATGTCCGCAGCGATCTCTATGCGGCTGGCGCGACGCTCTATCATCTGTTGGTGGGTACGCCGCCGCCCAATGCCCCCACGCGCAGCATTGCGGTTCATCACAGCGGTCAGCCAGACCCGTTGCGCCCGCCACATAGCGCCAATCCGGCCATCCCACTGGCGGTGAGTGCGGCTCTCGTGCAAGCGCTGGCAATCAGACCCGCTGATCGCCCCGCCAGTGTCACGGAGCTACGAGCGGCGTTAGGCACCGCGTCTTCAAGCAGTGCGGAAGTGACCACGCAGATCATTCCCCATCCAGTAAGTGCGCCGACCATCCCGATGCGCCCGCCACCTGCCACACGCAAAGCGCCACCCTTCTTGCTCTGGCTTGGGGCGCTGCTGGTCGTGCTGGTTGGGGCGTTCCTTGTGCTTGCCAACCGAGGCGGCACACCCGCCGCACCACCGCCTACCAGTGCGCCCGCTGCGACGACCGTCGCTGTCGCGGTGGTACCAACAGCGGTGCCGTCAACGGTTGCGCCCACCGCAGTGCCGCCTACCGCAGTGCCGCCTACCACCGCCCCTGCCGCCCTACCCGCCTGGACACCAGCAATGGTTAAAGTACCCGCTGGCCCCTTCCTAATGGGCAGCACCGATCAGCAAATCGCCACTGTGGTCAGCCAAGGGGCGAATGCAGATTGGGTGAAAAATGAACAGCCCCAACACTCCCTGAATCTGCCCGATTACTGGATCGGCAAGACCGAGGTGACCAACGCCCAGTTCCGCCCCTTTGTTGAAGGCGATGGCTACACCAACCAAGCCTACTGGACGGCGGCGGGTTGGGCGTGGCGGCAAGCAGAAAAGATCACCCAGCCTG
>CAIRDL010001028.1 GCA_903877345.1 uncultured Oscillochloris sp.
AACGGACGCTGGCTAAGCTTGTCGAAGCCAGCCCTCAACGGACGCTGGCTGAGCTTGTCGAAGCCAGCCCTCAACGGACGCTGGCTAAGCTTGTCGAAGCCAGCATGGATACCTGAAGACTTCGTTGCCAGACTACTAAATGACCTAACACGCCTGTATGCTTAGGTGGCGGGTGGCAGGTGTCAGGTGTCAGGTGGCGGGTTGGGCGCATTAGGCACCCGTGCGCCAGCCAAGACGGTAAAGTAGCCAGGAACCTTGTCTACAATCTACAATCTACAATCCACTCAGCCCCACCCCAAATCGTCAGGACGAGCCTTACGCTTCGTAGGCGCGGGGTTATCGCCCGCCTCATCGTCTGCTTCGTCCTCCTCCTCACCAAGCTCCTCCTCAAGCATCTGCTCCACCATCGAATCCCAATCTTCCCCCGCCTCCTCACCCAACTCTTTGCCAAGTTTTTTGGCCCAACGCGCAATCGAGCGCGGGTCACTCTCATCAAGACCCGCCAACGCTGAAGGATCGGCCAACGCTTCGATGCGCGACTCTTCCGATTTGAGCGTGGCGAACCGTGAGACAGCGCGGCGCACCTGCGTATTGCCACAGCGCGGGCACACCAAATCCGGCGGATCATTGAAACCGCGTACCAACTTCTGGAATTGTCCGTAACAGGCGGAGCAAAGGTATTCGTAGATAGGCATCTTCAGCTCACAATCTCTTCAACAAGCGGTGGAGGGGTCACAGAGGTTGGGCCAATGGTGTAGGCGGCTAAGAGACGCGGGGTTACGCCCTCAGCCTCAGCGCGAGTCGCGGCGTGGATGGTCAAAAAGGGCTGCCCACGGGCGAGTTGGTCGCCCACCTTGGCTTGCAACGTCAGGCCCACAGCGGGGTCAAGCAGTTCGTCTTTGCGTGAACGCCCGCCGCCGAGGGTGTTGACGACCAAGCCAAGGGCCATGCCGTCAATCGCAGTGACGTAGCCCGCCTGTGGTGCGGGGAGCACGATTTGCACGGGCGCAGTCGGCAGTAAGTCGGGGGTATCAATCACAGCGACATCGCCACCTTGGGCGGCGACCATTTGGCGAAACTTGGCCCAGGCGGCACCGCTGGCCCGCACTTGCTGCAACAACTGCCGGGCCGCCTCCTCATCAGCGCAGAACTGCGCCAAACAAAGGAGTTGGCTACCCAAGGTCAGGCAAAGTTCCACCAGATCGGGCGGGCCACCCCCGCGCAACGCCTCAAGGGCCTCGCGTACCTCAAGGGCGTTGCCAATCGTAGACCCAAGGGGTTGGTGCATTGAACTAAGCACCGCAGTGATGCGCCGCCCGGCGCGAGTGCCAATCGCCACCATCGCCTGCGCCAAGTGGCGGGCGTCGGCGAGGGTGTGCATAAACGCGCCGCTGCCATACTTCACATCGAGGACGATGCAATCGGCCCCGGCGGCGAGTTTCTTGCTCATCACACTGGCAGCAATGAGGGGAATCGACTCGACCGTGGCGGTGACATCGCGGAGGGCGTAGAGCTTCTTGTCGGCAGGGGCGAGATCGTTGCTCTGGGCAGACACCACCAAGCCGACTTCGCGCACCAAACGGCGGAACGTTGCCGTGTCGAGGGTTGCACTGAAACCGGGGATGCTTTCGAGCTTATCCACTGTGCCGCCGCTAAAGCCGAGACTGCGCCCGCTCATCTTCGCAACGGGCAGACCAGCGGCGGCAACCAGCGGTGCTAACAGCAGGGTCGTCTTGTCGCCAACGCCGCCGGTAGAATGCTTATCGGCGGTGATCGGCGCAAGGTCGTGCAGATCAAGCATGGTGCCACTGTGGGCCATCGCAAGGGTCAGATCCGTCGTCTCGCGGTCGTCCATGCCGCGCAAAAGCACCGCCATCGCCCAGGCGCTCATCTGGTAATCAGGGATCGCGCCCGCCGTGTACTGCCGGATCAGCCACTCAAGCTCATCGCTAGTGAGTGCATGACCATCGCGCTTCTTGGCGATAAGGTCTACCATAAACATCGGGCGTTCCATTTCAGATTGTAGATTGTAGATTGTATAGCAATCCTCTTGGAACCGTGAAGGGGAGTCAAGGCTTCAGCCGGCTAAAGCCTTGACTCCCCTTCACGACCCGGATGGGACTGCTATAGTATAGATTGTCAAGCATGGCATGCCGATGCACGCTGTCCTGCGGGCTTCGACAAGCTCAGCCAACGCTTGTGCAAGCAACCTTCGTTGCCGGACTACTTAGACTCCCAAGCGCAGCGCCTTAATGACACGAGGCAGCGCGGGCAGCAAATCACTGGCAAGGGTACCGGCGTCGCCCAATGCATCACGCACCTGCGCCCCGGCAGCCGCGTGGAGGTAAACGCCGAGCGCCGCCGCCGCGAAGAGATCACAACCCTGGGCAAGCAAGCCCCCGATGATGCCGGCCAGCACATCGCCGGTGCCCGCCGTGGCAAGCGCGGGATTAGCGCAGTCGTGAACGAGCGTGCGCCCGTCGGGATGCGCGATGATGGTGGTTGCACCCTTCAACACAACCACTTGGCCCCATGTTTGCGCGGCCTTGACCGTAACCGCTACCAGGTCGCCCGCCAGTTCCTCAACCTTGAGCAAGCGGCGCATTTCGCCAAGATGGGGCGTAAAGATCAAGCGGCCCTGCGGCAAATGTTCGGGCCAGTCTTCAATGGTCGCGAGCAGGTTGAGACCGTCGGCGTCAAGCACCGTGAAGGGCAGATCAGGCACCGCAGCGCTGGCGTGACTCTCGGCATCGGTGCCGCCCAGAAGGAAACCGACGCGAGCGCGGGACTTAGGCTTATCCAGACCAAACATACGCTGAATGAAGACTTGCGTTGCCTCGCCTTGGCCCAAACCGGGGCCAAGTACCAAGGCGGTGTAATCCGCTAAGACTTTCGCCAACTCTTCCAAAGCATTCGGGCCAACCGCGCCCCAATCGCCTTCGGGCACTGGCAACACCGTGGCTTCAGGCAGACGGCCCGCAACGCCGAGCACCGTACGCCCGCCCGCCAAAGTCACGAGGCCAGCACCGACACGGGCGGCCCCCGCACAGGTTAAGTAAGCAGCGCCGGGGTAATGCAGTGAACCCGCGACCACCAGCACTTTGCCGAAGCGCCCTTTGTGGGCGTCAGCGGGGCGGGCAGGCAACAGACGGCGGGCATAGTCAGGGGTTAGTAAATCGCTCATAATGGTAGTCTCCAAAGTTTCGTTTGCCAGCCCAAGCTCGGCCAAGGCGATGCGCCCCACATAGGTGCGACCTGGGTAAAAGAACAGGCCGCGTTTCGGCAGCCCCGTCGCCACCGTCAGATCGGCCCGCACCGCAATGCCCATGACGGCCCCATTATCGGCATTGACGCCGGTGGGCAGATCAATGGCGAGCACCGGGCCGTGTGTGCCTTGGGCGCGATTGAGCACCGTCACAAGCGCGGCCAGATCATCAGCGACAGGGCGCGTGAGGCCCATGCCGAGGAAGGCGTCAAGCATGAGGTCGGCGGCCTGCACGAGCGTGGTGAGCGTCATGCCGTCGGGATCAGTCGCGGCGTCGTATTCGCGCAGCGTACGGCGGCGACAGCGCTGCCAATTCGCGTCGGCGTCGGCCCCTTGGCGGCGCCAGAAATAAAGCGTGACGTTGGCTCCGGCATCGTGGAGGTGACGGGCAGCGACGAGGCCATCACCGCCATTGTTTCCCGGCCCCACCAAAACGAGCACATGGCGCCCATTGGGGAGACCGAGGAGCCGCAGGGCTTCTTGGGCGACGCCCCAACCTGCCTGCTCCATCAGCGCTTCCCACGTAGCCCCGGCAGTCACGGCAGCTTGTTCAAGGGCGCGCATCTGCGCGGTGGTGACAATCTTCATGGTCTTGCTCAAAGTCGGTTCGTCCCGCGTGCAGGGACTTCGACCATCTGTAGATGCGCGGTGGGCGGCCTATTGTAGCAGGAAACCGTTAGCCCTGTACTACGCACGTCAAGACTTACTTTTGCCCGTCAGCAGGCCAAACTGACTATGCCCCGTGCGCCTAATGCATCTGAGCACGGTAGCGGCCCGCTCAGTTTGCTAGGCGGGCCGTTGCTTCGTGCTAAGGCATGTTTCAAATCAGTTTTAGGGAAGCGGAAAAATTAAAACGTCTCGTCACCACTTGACCCGTGCTGCGTGATCCGTGACGAGGCCGTGCCGTGACCGATCACGGATCACGCAGCACGGGTCACGACGGAACAATTGAAAAGATCCGCTTCCCTTACAGCTTGGCGATTCGTAGACGCGGCTTCTAGCCACGCTAGTGCGTGAACCCCGTGGCACGTTCAGGGCCGTTGCTGGCGACGGGGGCCGGTGGTCGAACGCGGGCCGGTTCTGGCATGCCCACACGCAGGCGTGGACACCCCATATGCGCTGCTCTGCCCCTCCTGCCATTGCGTCAAAGCTACAATCTGCAATCTGTAACGCGCATCCTTCGCCCCTACGATGGCGTGCAAAGATCGGGTACACTTGGACACGCAACGCCCTTGTGCCCGAGGAGACCGTTATGCTCATTTGCGAGGATCAGCGCAGCGGAAATGGCTGTGGAACCGAAAACCCTGATACGGCTACCGTTTGCCAGCGCTGCGGCAGTGCCCTACGCTTCGCTGTCCGGCTCCATAATCCTGATGATAAGGTTGGCCGCTATACAATCGTCCGCATCATCGGACACGGTACCTTTGGGGCCGTCTACGAAGCGCTGCGCGACGACCGCACTACGCTCCGCACTGCGCTGAAAGAGACCTTTGAGGCACCTGCCGTGCGTAGCTTTCACCGCGAGTTCGAGGCACTGGCGAGTTTGCGCCACCCTAACTTGCCCATTTACTATGATATGTTCGAGGAGGGCGACTCAGGCTATTTGGTGATGGAGTTTGTCCCCGGTGAAAGCCTGGACGAGTTGATGGCCCGCAAGCGCACCCCCCTCTCCGAACAGCTTATCGTGGCCTACATCACCCAACTCTGCGATCTCTTGAGCTATCTGCACACCTGTCACCCCCCGATCATTCACCGTGACATCAAGCCGGCCAATATCCGCGTGACGCCTGAAGGCGTGGTGAAGTTGGTAGACTTCGGGATCTTCAAACGCGGCATCCAGCGCACCCGTCAGTCGGTTCATGGCCTCGGTACGCTGGAATATATGCCCCTTGAGCAGTTCGATTGGGCGGGCGGCACCGACCAGCGCAGTGATATTTACGCCCTTGGTGCGACGGCCTACCATTTGCTTACCCGCCGCTACCCCGAAAGCGCCCCTAAGCGCACCGCCAAGGCCCGTGACCCGCTTCGCCCACCGCATAAAGTGGATGGCCGCATCTCACGCCACGTCTCCGAGGCGGTGATGCACGCGCTGGGCCGCTTTCCCCAGGATCGCTACCCCAATGCTGAAGCCTTCAAGCGCGATCTCTTAGGTAGCAGCCCGCGCTATATCACCGGGGCAACGATTGGGCGACAGTTGAAGGGCCACACGAGTTTTGTTCACGCTGTTGCTTGGGAGCCAGCGGGGCAGCGCTTGGTCAGTGGCGGCGCGGATAAAACTCTACGCATCTGGCGGGCCGAAGATGGCAGCGCGTTGAAGTGTCTGGAGGGCCACACCGACCGAGTGCTCTGCGTTGCTTGGAGTCCTGATGGGCAGACGATTGCCAGCGGCGGGGCGGATCGCACGGTGCGCCTCTGGAATGTGGAGGATGCTTGTTTGGTGCGAACGCTGAGTGAACACAGCGACCAAGTGACCAGTGTGGCGTGGAGCGTTGATGGCGATCTTTTGGCGACGATTAGCGCCGATACGACCGTGCGCCTCTGGACACCAAACGATGCCACTGCGCCACCCCGCGAGCTGCTCGTGCCAGAGCGCACCAAGGGCTATAGCGTCGCCTGGCGTCCCGATGATATGACGCTTGCTGCCGGGTACGGCGACGGCACGGTGCGGCTTTGGCAGCTTGGCGACCCGGTGCGCGTCCACACGCTGCCTGGACACAGCAGTTACGTCTATAGTGTGGCCTGGAGTCCTGACGGGCAGACGTTAGCGAGTGCGGGGGCCGATAAGACTGTGCGACTGTGGCGCTTGGCTCAGGGCGGGCTGGTGAGTGAATTGCAAAAATATAAGAACTGGGCCTCCGAACTGGCCTGGAGTCCGATTGGCAAAGTGGCGGGCTACAACGAACCCAAGCCGCAGGCTGATGTGTGGCTGTGGCGCGTCGGCGATGGCAGCCTAGCGACGACGCTCACGGGGCACCAGAACTATGTCTACAGCGTGACGTGGAGCCCGGACGGCCAAGCGCTTGCGAGTGCGGGGGCCGACTCGACGGTGCATCTGTGGCGGGAAGACGGGACGACGATTTGCACCCTCACCGGCCATACCGACTGGGTGAGCGCGGTTGCTTGGAGTCCTGACGGGCATCAATTGGCGAGCGCGAGCCTTGACGGCAGCGTGCAGCTTTGGGATTTGGATTGAGGCGCGGTTCAATCTAGCTTTACAATCTAGCGATCTGACGCAAAGCCGCAAAGCCGCAAAGGCACGAAGATGCCCAACATGGAGAATCAGTCTTTGTGCCTTTGTGATGAGACAACCAGGGGCGTAGAGACGCAAAATATTGCGTCTCTACGCCTTCGATGCCATGCGACAGACAATGTTCGTAGTTGATGCGCCTGACCTGAAACCTGAAACCTGGCCCCTGAAACCTTCGCCGCATCGTTCTGCCGTAGCTCGCGGTATAGAGCGTAGCAGCGGGGGTGACCATGTTCGGTCACAGAACGCTTGTACAGAACGTACCTCTGTGCTATACTAGCTCGCACGGATGGTCTAGCGTGCGTTGACAGTACCCCGCCCCTATAGTAGAGTAAGCAAGGAGCAACTGGCGTGAGCACACAGAACGGAGGAGCGCCGACGATGGCCATCTCACCCGAGAAAGAGAAAGCCCTAGCAGCGGCGCTGAGCCAAATTGACCGCAAGTTTGGCAAGGGCTCGATCATGAAGATGGGTGAGGCCGGTTCGCGGCTTGCCATCGAGGTTATTCCGACTGGCGCGATTGCGCTCGATATTGCCCTCGGCGTTGGGGGGTTGCCGCGTGGCCGCGTGACGGAGATCTTTGGCCCCGAGAGCAGCGGTAAGACGACCCTGGCCCAACACATCATCGCCGAAGCCCAGAAGTTGGGCGGCGTTTGCGCCTTTATTGATGCGGAACACGCCTTTGACCCAATCTACGCCGAGCGTTGCGGAGTACAGATCAAAGATCTGCTCGTCTCGCAGCCTGACACCGGCGAACAGGGTCTTGAGATCTGCGAAACGCTGGTACGCTCGAATGCGGTTGACGTGATTGTGATCGACTCGGTGGCGGCGTTGGTGCCCCGCGCCGAGATCGAAGGCGACATGGGCGACAGCCTCCCCGGCCTCCAGGCCCGCCTGATGAGCCAAGCCCTCCGTAAGCTTTCTGGGGCGATTAACAAAAGCCGCACCGTCGTCATCTTCCTCAACCAACTGCGGATGAAGATCGGGGTCATGTTTGGTTCCCCCGAAACCACCACCGGCGGCCAAGCCCTGAAGTTCTACGCCTCGGTGCGCCTCGACATTCGCCGCATTGAGACGCTTAAACAGGGCCAAGACCCGATTGGTGCCCGCGCCCGCGTCAAGGTGATCAAGAACAAGGTCGCCCCACCCTTCCGCCAAGCCGAGTTCGACATCCTTTTGAATGTCGGGATTTCCCGCGAGGGGAATATTCTCGATGTCGGCGTCGAGATGAACATTATCCGTAAGAGCGGGGCGTGGTTCTATCTCGGTGAGGAGCGCCTCGGTCAGGGCCGCGAGAATGTGCGCCAGTACTTGAAGGAACACGCCGCGCTCACCGACGAGATCGAGCGCCAGATTAAGGCCCAGGGCCTCTCCAATCCCATCGCCCTGCCCGTTAGCGTCCCCCTCCCCGATGAAGAGGAACCGGACGATGGCTTTGACGAGTAGCTGACTAGTCTGGCAACGAAGTCTTCGGGTATGCATGCTGGCTTCGACAAGCTCAGCCAGCGTCCGTTGGCTCAGCTTGTCGAAGCCAACGCTTTTGCAAGAAACCTTTGTTGACGGGCTACTGACCGGAAGTTCGCGAATCAGACACTGCAGTCTGCGGGGAGGGCTCAGCTCTCCCCGCAACCCATGTAAGCGCCATGCCCCCAGGCAAGATTACCAGTATCACC
>CAIRDL010001029.1 GCA_903877345.1 uncultured Oscillochloris sp.
CGGTGGCTGAGCTTGTCGAAGCCAGATACCCGAAGACTTCGTTTCCAGACTAGTACACCGTCCGAGTAATTCTGATGGGTTGTCCGAAGGCCGTAGAGGCGGCTCGCGAGCCGCCTCTACCCATCAAATTTGCTCGGTTGGAGTACTAGTTAGCTAGGACTGGAAAATAGCCTAGAACCTTATCTTCCCAACCCCTGATCCCTGACCCCCAACCCCCAACCCCCATCCCCTAAACTTCCACCAGCAACCCCTCGCGGGCCGCGTCGAGTTCAAAGGTACCGCCCAGGGCGACGACCTCGGCGCGGTAGTGCATCACAAGGGCGTCAAGGGCCGTGTCGGTGCGCGTTGGGGCGTGATGGTAGAGGAAGAGTCGGCGCGTCTCGGCCTCAAGGGCCAATTCAAGCGCGTCTTCAACCCGACTGTGCCCATAGTCCTCGACTTGCTCGTCGCGGGTGTAAGGGGCGCTGTGGACGAGCAGATCGGCTTTGTGGGCAAAACCTACGGCCTGACTCCAGATCTGGTCGTCAATGTAGCGCACATCAGTGATGTAGACGAGGGCGCGCTCGCCCTCTTCGATGCGGTAGGCCCAGATTGGCGAGTGCTTCCGCCGACTGAAGGGCAAGGCGCGCACGGTCAGCCCGCCAACTTGGATCGGTTCGGTTGAGATGGGCTGGAAGCTGTGGGTTGCGCCAATGTTCGCTAGCCCGTAGACCGGCGAGTAGACGGGCGAGAGGATGCCGTCGTAGACCATTTTGAGGGAGCCACGGGTGCTGTCGGGGCCGTAGATGTTCAGCCGGTTGCCAGGCGTATGCACCACGCCGGGGAAGGGCAAGCCGAGGATGTGATCCCAGTAGGTGTGGGTGATCAGCAAGGTCAGTTCCCCGCGCCCCTGGCGGAATTCGCCCTCCATCAACTTGTCGCCAAGCTGACAAAAGCCGGTGCCTGTGTCAATCACCACCAATTCGCCCGCCGTCCCGTGAACCGCCACGCAACAGGTATTGCCGCCGTAGCGCAGGTAAGCGGCTCCAGGCGTCGGCACGTACCCGCGCACGCCCCAAAACTGGAGTTTCATAGCAGCGCGTCCCTTTTCGTTAAGGTTAAGCCCTCGTAAGCCGCCTGCACCGCGAGGCCAGGGCGGGCCAAGGCGCGCTGCTCGGCGACGATGGCATCGAGTTCGGCATCAGTCCGGTGGGGGTCGTGGTGAAAGAGCAGCAACTCCTTCACCCCCGCCGCCTCAGCGATCTCGCGAGCTTGGTTGGCGGTACTATGACCCCAATGTGGAAAGCGAGCATACTGCGCGTCGGTGAACTGCGAGTCGTAGAGCATCCAGTCGGCATTGCGGGCCAACTCGATGATGCGCTGGCGCATGTCAGCCAGCTCCGCCAAGTCGTCGTGGCTCTCCGCCGTTGGTTTGCCCGTCCAGTTGATACGCTCGTCACCAAAAAGCACCGTATGGAACGGGCCAGTGTCGGGGATAAAGACGAGGGCGGCGGTTTCAGTTTCGAGCCGGTACGCAAGGGCGCGGTAGGGGTGATTGGCGCGAGCAGTACTCACGTGTACCGGCCCAAGCTCAAAGCACAGCCCCTCATGAATATCGTGGAAATGCAACTCAGCCCGTAGATTCTCCATACTGACGGGCATCAAGGGGTCGCTAAGGGCGTTGGCAATGGTAGTGCGTAGGCTCGACTGAGTACGCAGCAAGCCATAAATCTCAAGGCGACAGTTGGGCTGGTAGATTGGATGAAAGAAGGGAAAGCCGATAATATGATCCCAGTGGGTATGGGTAATCAGCATGTCAAGCAAATGCGGGGGAACGGCCTCGTGGGCTAAACTATCACCCAACTGGCGCAGGCCCGTTCCGGCGTCGAGAATGATGCAGCGCTCGCCAACCCGTACCTCGACACACGTCGTGTTGCCGCCGTAGCGCAGCACATCGGCGCGCGCCACCGGGTATGAGCCGCGTGTCCCCCAAATACGTACAAGCATAGTCGCGTCCACTCCCAACCGCGATTCACCAACTTTAACCAAGGTTTCAGATTGCAGATTGTAGATTGCAGCTTTGCCGCAACAGGACGCGCTACATTTGCCCAAACTGTCAAGTACCTGCGAACCTTGTCTTAGTGTACAAGATGAACGCAACCGCCTAGCATCTTCCCTGATTCGGGTTGCTGATGGGCCGTGGTATCATACCCCGCATTCGCTTGTAATATGAAAGGAAACCCCATGACTCGGATCAAGATCGGGGTTCAGTTACAGCCGCAGCATACCACTTGGGCCACGTATAGCGCGGCAGTGCGCCACTTCGAGGCGTTGGGTTGCGACACGATCTGGAATTGGGATCACTTTTTTCCGCTTTACGGCGAGCCACAAGGCAACCATTTTGAGGGCTGGACCTTGCTCACCGCGATGGCGGCGATTACGACCCGCGCTGAGGTTGGCTGCCTTGTGACCTGTAATAGCTACCGCAACCCGGCCCTTTTGGCAAACATGGCGAAGACGGTTGACCACATCAGTGGCGGTAGGCTCATTCTCGGCCTCGGCGCGGGCTGGTTCGAGCGCGATTACACCGAGTACGGCTACGAATTCGGCACCGCCCCCGACCGGCTACGCGCCCTGAAGGAAGCGCTGCCTATCATCAAGCAGCGCTGGGATGTAGACGTGCCCCCGCCCACACGCCCCATTCCCATCCTCATCGGCGGTGGTGGCGAGAAGGTCACCCTGCGGCTTACCGCTCAGCACGCCCAGATCTGGCACGGCTTCGGCCCCGTCGAGACCTTCCGGCATAAGTGCGCCGTGCTCGACGAGTGGTGTGCCCAACTTGGCCGCGATCCGCAGACCCTTGAGCGCAGCGTTTCGCCCCGCAAAGGCGACAACCTCGATGAATATCTGGAAGCTGGCGCAACCCATATGATCATCGGGATGTGCGAACCGTGGGACTATGCGACCGTCGAGGAGGCGCTGCGCTGGCGCGAGGGCAAGTAAGGGAAACAGAAAGTTTAAAACTGCTTGATCCGTGAGGCGTGATCCGTGACTGGGTCGTGCTATGGCCGATTACGCCTCACGGGTCACGCCGGAACAGTTGAAAAGATCCGCTTCCCTAACGCCCCTCCTCTACTTCAGCGTTGCGTAATAGGCGTCGGTAAGCTCCTGGAAGCTCTGGCCGTAAACGCCCATGTAGTTGGCTGAGCCGGGGGTACGGCCACGGCCTGTCTGGTAAAGCCGATTAAATTTGTCCCAACCATACGTGTGGGTCAGATAGTCCACGAAACCAGCCCACAGGTCATAGGCATTATTGAGGTCGCGTTGCGAGCCAAGGGCGGCAAGGTTGCCCGTGTAGCCAGCGTGATCCAACGTGGCAGCGCGATCTTGGAACGAGGTCGCCCCGGAGAGGCTGAGCCAGTACTCGCCGGTGATCCAGCTCGCCAGACCCTCAAGCAGTACCGTATCGGCTTGGCCTTGGGCTGACTTACCGTAGGCTTGGGCTTGGAGCGCGTGCGCTAGTTCGTGGGCCAGCACGACCAGCGCCCGCTGCTGATCTTCACTGGGCCGATAGTAAATACGCACGTTGGTGTCGCCGTGGGTGTAGGCAATGCCACGGGTGCCGTCACCGGGAGCTTGGCTGGCCGCATACACCCCGACGGAAACGCGCTTCGTCAGGGCGACCGTGAAACGCTTTTGCATATAGCTGAGCGCCTGCTCTGCCTTGAGCCCCAACGCGGCAACCTCGTCGGCGGTGAAGGTACCTTGCCCCACATACACATCAAGCCGTCGCCCTGTGTACGTCAGTTCACCGGGCAAGGTGGGGCCGCGCCCAGGCAGAAAGCTGGTTGGCGCAATTTTGGGCAGCTCGTTGGTCGTGAGGATGCGAGCGGTGAGCGTCGGGGTCGGAGTTGGCAGATTGGGTGTGGCGGTCGGGGGTGCGGGCACAGTTGAAGGTGTGGCTACGACTTCTTGCGTAGCAGCGATGGCAATGACGGGGCTGGTGGCGACAGGTGGGCTACCGGGGGCGGCACCAAGGAGAAAGACCAGCAAGAAGAGACAGCCTGCTGTACAGAGCAGCGCAAACATGGCGCGGTGGGTACGATCCACTGGGTGAAGCTCCTCCAGCACTATGCATGGTGCTGGTAGCGGGTATGACGCATGAAAAGGGTAACGCCCCTTATACCATTGGGCCTAGCCGGTGTCAAACTGAGCCATGCGTCAATTGGGGCGTCCCTGGGAGCGCGGGCGTCCCGCCCGCATGGCTACGTCAGGCTCACTTAGACAAGGTTTCAGGGATCGGGTTTCAGGTTTCAGGTTGCGCATCTGAACGCACTGCATAGGCCGAGACTGTAAAGGATCTGCAAGCCTTGTCTTAGCCCCGAGTCAACGGTCAGGGCCGATGCGGAAGCCGAACAGCCTGATCGCGTGCGGCCCAGCCAGGTGTTCCGGCAACGCGCTGCCATACCAAAGCGGCAACCGCGCACCATCGGGCTGCGTGTAAAGCCCCATCACGACTTGGTACATCCCCGGCGGTAAGTCAGCGGGCAACGTGAGCGGCAGCGCTGTGCCGAACTGTTGCCCGGCTTGCCACGTCGCGAACATCCCCTCATCAAGCACCGCATCCAGTTGGGCCACCCGCTCGCCCCGCGCATTCAACACATGCATGAAGCTAAAAACCCCGCCTGCTCGATCCACCTGAATATCCCACGAGGGCGTGATTGTTAGCGTTGAGGAAAGCAATTGGCTGCTGAACCCGCGCAAATGCAGCCCGCTAAAAACCGCATCAACGCTGGTGGTGAAGGGCCGAGGCAATTGGTGAACCGTGGCGTAGGTGACACCTTGGACGCGCAGCGTGAAGAGTGGCGGCGTCTGCATGGCGTAAGCCGCCGCAACCGTGCGCGTGGCGCGGGCCGCGACACTTTGGTAAACCACCGCGTAGTTGGCGGGCTTCACGATGGTGTCGAGATCAAGATCCGCCACCGGCACTTCCGCTGGTACGAACGGCGTCAGCGTCGGCGGGAGCCACGACAGCACCGCGCCGCGCCGCAGGTCGGGCCGCGCACTGAGCCAACTTCCCACCTGTTCCATCCCTTCGCCCCACCCAACAAGCAGTACGTTTTGCGCCGCAACACCGCCACCAAGCAGCGGGTTGTAGGCGGCAAGATAGTAGGTTCGCGTAAAGACCGGTTGCAGCAGAATCAGCGCCAGCAATGCCGTTCGGAGACCTGTCAGGGGCACCGTTCGGAGACCTTGTGTAAAAGCCCGCCGCGATTTTTTTGGCAGGCAGACCAACGAACGTCCCTTGGGTGCATGGACACCGTGCGGTGCGGGCGAACAGCCCCCGCAAGACCTGTCAGGTGCGCGCTCGGGAGGCGTTGCGTGGGTGCGAGATCGTCCGTTGCGCGTACCTGACAGGTCTCTGAACGGCGGTGTTGCGGCCTTGGCAGATAAAAAAACGCGGCCCCACGGTCGCCGCAACGTACTATCTGTCAGGTGCGCGTAACGAACGCTTTTGTACCCACGCAGGTGCGCCCGTGCCGTTCGGAGACCTGTCAGGTGCGCGTAACGAACGCTTTTGTACCCACGCAGGTGCGCCTGTGCGCGCACCTGACAGGTCTTGTGGTAGCCAACCGCCCCAAGGATCTGGAGCACAGGCCAAATGGGCA
>CAIRDL010001030.1 GCA_903877345.1 uncultured Oscillochloris sp.
AGCTTTACCGTCTGTACGGTTCGTAGTAGAGGCTTTAGCCCCGTGCAAGGCTTTGTAACGCGGCTGAAGCCACTCCTACGAACCACAGACGGTAAAGCTCGATTGAAACATGCCTAAGGCATGTTTCAGAATCGGTCATTTCAGCTTGACAGTTGAACCCTACGACCACACCCCAATGCTCCTTGCGGCTTTGCGACTTTGCGGCTTTGCGTCAGATCGTTAGACTGTCAAGCTGGATTGAACCATGCCCTACCTGCTAAACAACTGGCCGTTCGTCGGCACACTACTGCTCCAGCACCTCTGGCTTACCGTCTCGGCGCTCGGTATCGCCACGGTGATCGCCTTGCCGACGGGGGTGTTGCTGGCGCGAATGCCACGCCTACGTGGGCCGGTACTCGGACTTTTCGGGCTGCTCTACACCATCCCCAGTCTGTCACTTTTGGTGCTGCTCATTCCGCTGTTGCACCTCGGCTATTGGCCCGCCGTCGTGACCCTAGTGGTGTACGCCCAACTGGTGCTGGTACGCAACATCGTGGTGGGGCTAACCGGCATCGCCCCTGCGGTACTTGAGGCCGCGCAAGGCATGGGCATGAGCGCCTGGCAGCGCCTGCTTTTGGTTGAATTGCCACTCGCCTTGCCGCTGATGCTGGCGGGCTTGCGGATCGCCACGCTCTCCACCATCGCCATCGCCACGGTTGCGGCGCTGGTGAATGCGGGCGGATTAGGGACGCTACTTTTTGATGGGGTGCGGAGCGGCAATACGGAGAAAATCTTCGTCGGGGCGCTTGCCGTCGCAGCGCTCGCCATTGGGGCAAATGCGCTGCTGCGGCAAGCCGAGCTGCGGGCGCGGCGGGGCTGGGGCTAGGGCGAAGGTTAGCGCCTGGCTGCGGACGAAGCCAACTCGATGGCCCGTGCTAATTGCACATCGGGGCTGGCACGCAGCTTGGCAAGATCGAGCATGGCAGCTTCGGCGGGCGAAAGCGGGGCCACATTGAGCGGAAGCACCACTCGCTCGTCGGGCACGATGCCTTGCCCACGGATCTGATGCCCGTCGGGGGTGAGCCACTGTTGGGTACCTAAGAGCAACTGACTCCCATCGCTAAGGCGGTACGGCGTCAGTACGGTGCCTGTGCCGAAGGTGGTCTCGCCAACTAAGCGCGCACGTCCGGCAGCCTGGAACGCTCCCGAGACGATTTCACTCGAACTGGCGGAGCCTTTATTGATTAGGACGACCAGGGGCAGATCGAGGGCGAGACCGCCGCTGTTGGTCACGGTGGGCTTGCGCGTGCCGGTACGATCCGCCTCCAACAGCACCGTCGTTCCCACAGGCAAGAACTGGCTTGCGACCATAATCGCCTGATCAAGCAACCCGCCTGGGTTATTCCGCAGATCGAGGATGATCGTTTGCGCACCTTGCGTCCGCAGTTCGCGCAAGGCGGCTTGGAGTTCAGTGCCGGTGTCGGTGTCGAAGGAAGCGAGGCGGATCAGCGCCATATTGTCGGGCAACATGCGCCAAGTAACGCTGGGCACCACCACCTGAGCGCGGGTGATCGGCACGTCAACCGACTGTTCGGCGTTGAGATGGCGCACCGTCAGCGTCACCGTCGTGCCTTTGGGGCCTTTCACCCGCCGCTGAAGCTCGCTAACCGTCCAGCCTTCGGTCGTTGCGCCATCAACAGCCAAGACAACATCGCCAGGGAGGAGTCCGGCTTGTGCGGCGGGCGAGCCTTCGATAGGGGCGACAATCACTGTCTGCCCATCGCGCACATCAATGTAAGCCCCAATACCCTCAAACGAACCGCGCAGTTGCTCTTCCCACGCCTGCAACTCCTTCACAGTGAGAAAGCGCGTGTGGCCGTTATCACCCAACGTATCGAGCATCCCGTTGATCGCGCCCGCTGTCATCGCTTCGGGCTTCGACGCCGCCGGCTCAACATAGTGGTCGCGGGCGAGATCCCAAGCCTCCCAGAAGACGGTGAACTCTTTGCAGACCGCCTCACTTTCGGGGCACGCCACCGGGGCAGGTGCGGGCCGATTGATCAGCAGGCCGCCAAGGAGGCCGCCACTCAACCCGATCATCAGGGTTAGGCCAACCAGCACAGTGGTAGCCCATAGAGGAATGCGGGCGCGTAAGAGATCGAGTGGCGAGGAGTTACTGCTCATGTGTAAAACTACCTTACGTACGGCTTCCGTAAGCCTGAGGGTAGTATAGCACCCCTGAGCATGGTTCAAATTTTAGGGACGTGGAAATGCTTCTAGCAATCCTACCCAGGTTGCGGAAAGGAGTCGAGCCTTTAGGCGACCCTATTCGGCTAG
>CAIRDL010001031.1 GCA_903877345.1 uncultured Oscillochloris sp.
CGGTAGCCGCGCCGCGTGCCACGCCGCTGGTAGCTCTGCCAGTCGGTAAAGGCGAAGACCGCCAAGGCGAGAATGGCGATGGCGAGGGCCGCGACGGCGAGGAGCGGAATCCAGCCGTTCGCACCCTCAGCGATTTGCGCCGCCACCCCCGTCACAAGGGCCAGATCCTCGCCCCCACCGCTAGACGCTGCGGTGCGCGTGGCCGTGATCCTTACCGCACCCGCCCCGCCGCCACCCGTGGCAAGCGCGCTGACGGGCGCACCAGCACAGAGCGCCGCTGTGCCGCCAAGCGCCAGCACTTCACGCCCAAGCAAGCCAAGCCGCACTTGGTCAGTGAGCGGCGCACCGGGGGCCACGCCCGAAGCCAACTCGAAGCGCGCCCGCTCAAAGTATTGCACCGTCGTCGGCACGCCTGTCGCCGGATGGTCTTCGTTGAGCGCACCTGAAATGGGATAGCCGAAGACGGTGAGGCCACCATACTGTTCGTAAAAAGCCCGGAAGCGGCTGTCCGCGAAGGCGTCGGCGGCGGCAAGATCGGTGCGGCGCGTGGCGGCAACCCCTGGGTAGCGCTGCGCGAAGCTGTTGGCTCCAAGCTGTGACCCCGCCACCCGGTAGGGCCACGCCGCCGCCGTGTGCAGTTCCAGGCGCTGACGCTCCGTGTAGAACACTGGCACCGATGTGGTGCAATCGCCTGCAAGTTCGACCACGGCAGGGCCGAGGGGCAACCCCAATACGGTGATGCCGTCGGTGAGCGGGCGGGCCACGCTGCCGCCCAGGGTGGCGTAGTGTTGGGCAAAATCCCCGGTGAGCGGCGTGCCCGGTGTCTCGGCCAGCGTAAGTGGCGGGCAGACCTCGATGCGGCTCCCGGCGGCGGGCGGCGTGGCGAGTACTTGGCGGAGACCGCCGGGGTCACGCATGATCGTCCGCACATGGGCCAGCGCCGCCTCATTTGTGCCAGGTTGAATGGGAGCCGGGCGGGTGTCATTGTCAATATGGATCGTCGGCAGATAGCGATAACCAGTGACGCGCACTGTGCCATCCGCTTCACGGGCCAGCCCGATGTAGAAAATCACCGCCGTGGCGGAAAAGGACTCGGCCTGAAAAGCGCCCTGCGAGGCCAGGAAGTTGGCGAGAGAATAGATCACCAGTGTTTGATGGCCGTCAATGTCAAGCAGATCCACCGGTTGGAGCGTATGCGACTGGGCACCAAGGATAATGTCGGCTCCGGCGGCAGCCAAGCGGCGGGCGGCTTCGAGTTGGCTTTCATGCGGGTAAAACTGATATTCGTAGCCCCAATGCGCCGCCACCACCACCACGTCGGTTGCCGCCGCCGCCGCCACAGCGTCAAGCACACTTTGGCGCACCCCGCCCTGATTATCGTAGCTATTGGCCGTGTAAAGCAGGTTGACCTGATTCTGCGGGTCTTCCAGGCCATTGGTACCCCAAGTCGCCGCAAGAAAGCCAAGCTTGAGGCTGGTCGTACCCCGCGTAAGCGTCAGCGTGAGATAGGCCGGGCGCTCCGTAGCGTCGCTCCGAACGGCTCCATGCTGCTGA
Source organism: uncultured Oscillochloris sp. (assembly GCA_903877345.1). Taxonomy (GTDB): domain Bacteria; phylum Chloroflexota; class Chloroflexia; order Chloroflexales; family Chloroflexaceae; genus CAIWXH01. The sequence continues at coordinate 1,555 of CAIRDL010001031.1, forward strand.
ATGCCGTTGGTCGCAAGCACGCCCAAGGTAGCATCAAGACCCTGCGAGCCACGGTCGAGGATGTGGTTATTGGCGGTCGAGACGAGGCCGATTCCAGCGCCTTGCAGAGCGGTGGCGAGCGCCGGGTTGTAGTTAAAACTGGGGTAGCCGGTGTACCCCGCGCCTTCTAGCATCGCCCCATCAAAGTTCGTATAGGCCAAATCGGCCGCCTGGAGGAACGGGCGCACTTCGTCAAAGAGCGTGGCGTAGCCCTGGGTTTCCCCAACCGCCTGGATGTTCTCGTGCGGGAACGTATCGCCCGTCGCCGCCAGGGTGAACGTCGGCGTGGCGTCAGCCCCAGCGCCGCAGCGGTTGGCACCGAGCAGCGGCTGATCGAGACCATCGGCTCGTTGGGCGTGCGCCGGGGCCGGTGCGCCTCCCAGGGCAACAAGTATTAGCAACAACGCGGCGATGTAACGGCGAGGCATGGACACCTCCTTAAACTAGATTGTAGATTGTAGATCGTAATTTTGCCACAGCACTACGTGCGGCTTTGCGCCTTTGCGTGAGATCGCTAAGGTGCGGCTTTGCGCCTTTGCGTCAGATCGCTAAGGTGCGGCTTTGCGCCTTTGCGTCAGATCGCTAAGGCGCATCTAAAGCCCGCCTACGACCCAAGCAACTGACTGACCACCGACTGAATCGCCCCCGGTGCTGCCGTAATCGCATACGGGTCGCCGGGAACGCCCACGCTAGTCAGGTTTTCATCAAGCGTGTACTGCTCCACCTGATCCGGCGTAAAACTGCGGAAGGCCCAAGCGATGCCTAGCATCTGGTCAAGCGCAAGGTCGGTCTGCACATCATCGCGCAGCGCCGTGCTGAGGTCGGCCAACATCTGCGCCTGACCGAGAATGTTCTGTTCGCGGACGCGCTGCATGATCGCCTGGATCACTTGTTGCTGGCGCCGGGTACGGTGGTAGTCGCTGTCGGCGTGGCGTAGGCGGGCGTACATCAGGGCTGTCGCCCCATCAAGATGCTGCGGGCCAGGTAGAAAATGGGCCACCGTGTAGCCATAATCCAGCGTCGGGTACTCCGGGTCGTAGAGTTCGCTCTCAACCACAAGATCAACCCCGCCAATCGCATCAATGGCGGTCATAAAGGCGTTGAAATCGGCCCGTACCACATAATGAATGGGCAGGCCGAGCAACTCGCTGACGGTGCTGCGCGCCAACTCCAGACCGCCGCCCAGTTCAGGGTAAAGTTCGCCATAGACGGTGGCTGCGTTAATGCGGGCGTAGCCATAGCCAGGAACATTGACGATCAGGTCGCGGGGAAAGGAGAGCAGGGCGATGCGCTGGCGGGCCGGTTCGAGCCGCATCACCATAATCGCATCCGAACG
>CAIRDL010001032.1 GCA_903877345.1 uncultured Oscillochloris sp.
CGCCTGTCACCCCGAGCGAAGCGAGGGGTCTCGGCATGGATCCGCACGCCCACCGGGACGCTTCGCTAGCGCTCAGCGTGACAAGCGCGATGTTTCTCAGGAGCGAAGGGTCCCGGTCGGGATTCTTCGCTTCGCTCAGAATGACAAGACGCCGCACAGCGTTACTTCTGCGGGAGTGCGATTTTAGATTTTAGACAAGGTTCATGCCTATTTTAGAGTTTGAGCATGCGTAAGGCGTTCGGTTGCGCTTGATCTGAACCCTGAAACCCGGCACCTGAAACCTTATCTCAGCTTGCGGATTTGCCGCAGCAAGACGCGGTACATTTACTTATGGCGGCACCTCCCCATGATCCAACCTCGCCCAACCCACTTGAGTTGATCGAGTCGGCGCGGACGAAATACAACTTGGCGATGGCGCGTGCCCGCCACGGCGCACCCGAGCTGGCCCTGCTGAGTCTGCACGGCAGTCTGGAAGATGTGCTGCGGGCGCACGGGCTGCGCCTGAACCTCCCGGCGGCCCACCAAACCTTCCCCCACCTAATCAAGGCGCTCGTCTCTGTGGCACAACTGCCCCTGAGCGCCGCCGAAGCTGATGGCCTCAAACTCATCCACCGGCTCCAAGCGCATGTGGCCCACGGTGCCCACATCGCCGTGACCAGCGATACGATTGACGCCTATCACCACCTCGCGGCACAGCTCTTGCCGCGCTACGGGGTGATGGTTGTGCCCCCCGAAGCGCCGCCCGCCGCGACCGCGACTACCGTGCCGGGGCAACGGGGCGAAGCGCCCCGTGATCGGCCCCCGCCCCGCCGGGAACGCACGGTCTACCCGGACGTTCGCTCGGCCCGCTACCCTGGGCAAGCCATGCCAAGTGCGGTCACCCGCGATCTCCCGATGGCCCGCGAGTTGTTGCGCGATCAGCAGCCGCCGCAGCGCCCACCCGACCTCGGCAGGCCGACCGTCGCCACTTGGTTGCGCACACCAACGTGGCTGTTACCCGCCTTGATCGTGCTTAGCATCTTTCTGATTGGCCTCGTCATCTCACTGAGTTTGCAACTAGGCACCGCCCCGCTTGCCCCCACCGCAATAGTTTCGTTGCCGACCAGTGCTGCCTCAGCACCGCCCCCGTCTGCGGAGGTTGCGGAGGCGACCGCAGATCCCGCCCTACTCGTGACCCCACCAGCCACGGCAGTGCCACCGGGAGCTTTGGCCGTCGGGCGTAGTGCGGTGGTGCGGGCTGACGCGGTGGCGCTGAATGTGCGTGCCCGCCCAGGCACAGCGGGCGACATCCCCATCCAAGTCGTCCTGAGCCCCGGTACAGCGATGGAGATCATCGGTGGGCCGGTGGTCGCCGACGGCATGGATTGGTGGCAAGTGCGCGCCGGGGGTTCCGAGGGGTGGTGCGCCGCCGAGTGGATTGAGGTGCGGTAGCCAAGGGTTCAGCTAATAGTTCTGGAAACCCTGGATGGCCCCATCCTCCAACCTCGTCGCGACGAGCCACAGCACACCGTAGCCGAGGATTCCCGCCGTGACCGAAGCGACGAGAATGCCGAGTTTCGCGGCGGCGAGTAGCAGCGGCTCGGTGAACCCCAGGGTGGCGATGAAGAGCGACATCGTAAAGCCCATCCCCGCGAGGCACCCAGCACCCCCAAGCTGACGCCAACGCACGCCCTCCGGCAGATGGGCGAGGCCCAGCCGCACCGCAAGCCATGTGCTAACGAACAGGCCGATGGGCTTGCCCAGCACGAGGCCCACCACCACGCCCAGCACCACAGGTTGCCCCGCCCCGCGTAACCCTTCAGCCGTGAGCGCAATGTCGGCATTGGCTAGGGCGAAGAGCGGCATGATGCCGAAGGCGACCCACGGTTGAAGCCGCGCTTCAAGCTGTTGGAGCGGGGACTGCACCGCCACACAGGCGGCCTCAAGCGCCAAGACGGTACTCGCCTGGCTTGCATTGGGTTGCAGCGCGCACCCGTCGGGCGGGCAGCCTGCGTGAAACTGTGCAAGCAACTGCCTGGCCTGATCAAGAAAGGTGGCGGGCGCAATGCGGTTGCGCGCCGGGATGGTGAACGCGACCAGCACACCGGCAATTGTGGCATGGACGCCGGATTCTAGAAAGGCGATCCAGACGATGAACCCAAGCACGACGTAGACGGTGAGCGTGCGGATGCCCAGCCTATTTACCACGGCAAGCAGGGCGAGTACGCCGAGGCCGATACCAAGTGCGCCGAAATTGAGGCCGTTGGTGTAGAAGAGGGCGATCACCAGCACGGCAAACAGATCATCAATGACCGCAACCGCCGTCAGGAAGACCTTGAGCGCCCAAGGCACCCGGCGACCCAAGAGCGTGAGCACGCCGAGGGCGAAGGCGATGTCCGTCGCCATTGGCACGCCCCAACCAACCGCACCCGGCCCACCACGGTTCACGGCGACGTAAAGCAGCGCAGGCAGCGTGGCCCCGCCGAGCGCTGCCACGACAGGCAACAACGCTTGACGCGGGTGCGCCAATTCGCCCACCAGCACCTCGCGCTTCAGTTCAAGGCCCACTAGGAAGAAGAAGAGCGCCATCAGGCCATCATTGACCCAGTGCAACAGACTCATCTGCAAGCCCAAGGGGCCAAGGCTCACGCCAAGTTCAAGCTGTAACACAGCGGCATAGCCGGCGGCAAGCGGCGAGTTAGCCAGGGTCAGAGCCACCAAGGTCGCGCCGATCAAACTGAGGCCGCTCGATGCCTCAGCGTGGACGAAGCGCTGCATGGGGGAAAACACGCGGGCCAGAGGGGTGTCGCGCCAGTGGCGCGCTAGGGCGTTGGGGCGGCGGGGCATCGCAAACGCCTTTCTTTCAATGGAACAATCAAAAAGGAACCCGCACCCCAACAGGGTGACAGGCTCCTCCTAATTTCGGCGGATCAGTGCCGAGGGCTATGCAGTTGTGCGGGTCGCTGGCCCAGTATAGCAGATGCGAAGATTAGCGCCGTGGCTCGTCAGGTGGCTGACAGGGCTGATGCGCGATCCGTGATCTGCCAGGGCGCGACCCAGTCACGCCTCACGCAGCGACAGGGATGTCTTACCTTTTCCGCTTCCCTAATCTGCAATCTAAATATGGTAGTAGTCCCGCACCTGTGCCCCCCAAGTCACCAACCCGTACCCAAGGATTGCCCCCAAGACCAACCCCGCCACCAACCGCCCCGCCCGCCCGCGCCGCCCCAGGCTCGCCAACAGCACCCCCGCACCCAAGCTAAGCGCCGGTGTCAGGAAGATAGCCCAGCGCAGACCTTGGTCGGCCACCAATAGCAACCCTTGCGTAAGCAGCGTGCCCAACCACCACGCCGCCAGGGTCGCCCGCAGCGCTGCCGTCCGTCCGCTTTGGTTGGCCCAGAGCACGCCAAGCCCTGCGAGTGCGGCGAGGCCCAACAGGGTCGGGAGCGCGAGCGCCCGTCGGTTCGGCGGCGCAAAGCCAAGCACTGCCCGCACCGTCTCACTCAGGATTTGCCCCAACGGGGTACCCGCCCCGCTTGTTCCATTTCGCCCCAACAACGCCCCCACGTACACGGGTGCCGAGTAGTAGCACAGCAACGCCAGACCAAGGGCCACCGTCGCCACCACACTCAGACGCACTACGCTGAACGGCCCACCCGCCCGCCGTTGCACGGCCCCCACGACGGCCAGCGCCCACGCTGCTGCCACGAGCGCCCCCACCGAGAGCGTCACCCCCGAATGGGCCACGAGGCTCACCAACAGCGCAATCGTTAGTCCGAGGGAGGCGGCAGGCGGCTTGTTGGCCGCAGCGAGGCCCAGTGCCAGCATGGCGATCAGCGGCAAGGCGAGGGCCTGCCCGCCCAGGTTGGCTAATTCGCCCACGGTGAAGGATTCGAGCGCGGGGATGGGCAAAAGGTAGCAGGCGGCCCCCAACAGCGCGGCCCGTCGCCCCACGTTCGCCCGCCGCAGCATTAGCCAGAGCAACGCGATGGTCAGGCTGTCGAGCAGCGCTGTGCCCGACTGCATCAGGACGACACGGGCAGCGCGCCCGACGGGGAAGAGGAGCGTGAGCGGCATTAGGACGAGAAATGGCCCCGGCGGATACGGTGCCTGTCCGCCGCCAGCATCACTCGGCAGGCCCGCCGTCAGGAAGATTTGGCCCAGAATCGCTTCGTACAGCTTGTTGGCCTGCAACCCCGTGTCGCTGTAGAGCGCGTGCGGGTGGAGCATGCCCGCCATACGGAGGGCGCAAGCGGCAGCCACGAGGCCCACAACCGGCCCCAAATCACTGGCCCAGGCGTGACGCGGCTCCAACTTCCGTGCGGCCCACCAACCGCCCAAACTTGCGGCGGCGCACAGTCCCGCCAACAGAGCCACCGTCGGCGTAAAAAGCGTCAGGGCCGAGCGGTGGAAGACCAGGGTGTACGCCGCCGCCAGTGCGCCGAGGCTCGCCAGGCCACCCGCGCCCCACAAAGGCGCGCCCGCAGCCAAGGCGGCGCTTAGGACGCCCGCCAGCGCTAAAGCGAGCCAACCCAACTGGGGCCACGCCGGGACGGTGAACGGGCTGTGGGTGCGGGCGATACGCAGTTCGTGCAGCACAAAGCCCAATTCGCGGGCGTCACCAGGGGCGGCGTAGGGCGGCGTACGGAACGTCACCTGTAGGTCGCCCGCTTCGTCGCTGGCGGCGAGAAGGCGATAGCGCCGGGCCGGGCCTTCCGGCAGCGTCAGCGTGTAATGCAGATCCGGCCCCACCGTCCAGTCAGTTACGACACCACCAGGTCGCCCACCCGCCAGTATTTCAAGCGTGTAGCGGCCATAGCCCGCCCCAGGCAGAGAAAAAACCGTCTCGGCGGTTGTCCAGCGATAGGGCCGCACCCCCGTGCGCGCCAACAACTCCCACCACCAGAGGTGGGCACCGGGCTGCGCGGGGTCGGCGACTTGGTCGCTTGGCTCCGGGCCGTTAATTCCCTTAAAAAAAGGCGCGTCGTCAAAGCGCCGCCGCAGCGCAACCTCACCGCCGACATAGGTGGTTTGCTGCAACGGAACCTGATAGGCGAGACTCCAAAGGAAGAGGGCGGCGGGCAGCAGGAGGAGCAGGCCGCGCAGCATCAAGGCTGGGAGCGTTCCGCCGAAGCGACGGGCCAGCGTGGCAGGCGGCACCCCGGCCTCCTTTAGACAAGGTTCGTAGCTACTTTACAGGTTCAGCCCGCGCAGGGCGTTCAGATGCGCTCAACCTGGCACCTGAAACCTGGCACCTGAAACCTGGCACCTGAAACCTGGCACCTGAAACCTTGCCTTAGCCCTGCTTGGCGGTGCCCCAGGTGATGATAATCACGCCGATGACTACGATGACGGAGCCGATCAGTTTGAGCGGGGTGATCGTTTCGCCAAGCAAAAAGCGTGAGGGAATGAGGATTAAGACGTAGTTGAGGGCGAGGAGCGGGTAGGCGAACGAGAGGTTTACCCGTGAGATGACGCCCAGCCAGAAGAGCGAGCCGCCGAAGACGAGGCCGAAGCCCAGAATGACGCGCCAATCGGTGAAGGTCGTCCAGAGTACGTCGGGGGCGAGTGAGAACGCGCCGACGCGCTGGCTCACGACATTCATCCCCAATTTGAGCAGCACCTCACCAGTGATCGTCAGCACGCTGGCGGTGATTAGCAGGGCGAGGACAGGGAGCATGGTGGAGCCTTGGGCTGTCATGGCAGGCGCGTGAGCACATAGACGGCGTAATCACAGATGCCAGACCGCAAATGGTAAGCGCGCTCGACGCTGAAACTGGGGCCGAAAATGGCGCGGTACGCGGCCTCGTTGCGGATATAGCCGCCACGGTCAACCGCATGCATCAAATGACCGGCGGGGTTCTGCCCTGCGGGTGGTGGCGTATCCTCCAGCACCAAGACCGTCGCCTCGGGACGCAGCACGCGGGCCAGTTCGGCCATTGCCATGCGGGCCACGGTATCGGGCAAATGGTGCAGCACACCACAGACAAGGGCGGCATCGAAGGTAGCCGTGGCGAGCGCCAGCGCTTCGCCCGTACTGGCGAGGTAGCTACCGGGGCGATGCGCGACCGCAAAGCGCAAATAGCCGGTCGTGGGATCAAGCCCGACATACTGCGTACCAGGGAAATCGCCCGCAAATTCGCCAGTGCCACAGCCGAAATCGAGAAAGCGCCGCCGGTCGCCCGCCCAAGGGCGCAACTCGCGGGCAATGGCGAGCCGTTCGCCGTTGAAGCCCGCTTCGGCAATCCAGCGCAAGCGGTTCCACAGGCGCGGCGCGGCACTCAGACGGTCAAGAATACGCTCAATGGGCGAGGTCGCAACAGCGGCATGGTGCATAGCGTGGGGGCCTTTAGCCTGAATTTTAGATTGTAGATTGGCGCAACCTGCAATCTACAATCTAAACATCGTCTCGGCGGGCGAGACAGAAGATGGAGAGACCAAAAGGCAAGCTACCACCCAGCGCAAGCCAAGCGGCCTCAAGGGCCATTGGAACGCGCAGGGCCGCGTTGAGCGGCGCGAACGGTAGCCCCAGCGCCGACGTGGTACCTTGATCAGACGTAAACCGTTCGGCCAAGCGACTGAGCGCGGGCAAAGGAAACAGCAGGCACAGCGCGTAGCTAACCCGCTCAACGACAAACCCGGCAGCCTCAAGAAGTTGGCGGGCCTCACTGGCGGTGTAGCGGCGGCGCGTATGGACTTGGCGGTCGTGACGGGAGCGCAGCCACTCGTAGGCGGGCAAGCGCATCAGCACGCGCCCGCCGGGGCAAAGCACGCGCCGCGCCTCGGCCAGGGCCAGCGCTTCGTCAGGCACACCTTGGTGGTACAGCACATCGAACGAGGTAACGAGATCAAAGCTATTGGCGGCGAAAGGCAGTGCAAGCACCGACCCACGCGCAAAGCGTCCCGGTAGGCTTGCGCCCACGAGGGCCGCCGCTTCGCTGGCAAAGTCGAGACCGACGACATGACCGTAGCGCGCCAAAGAGCGGGCATCGCCGCCAGTACCGCAGCCCGCGTCCAGAATGCGTAGGTCGCGGCGCTCGCCGTAGGGTCGCGCAAGCAGCGCCGCACTAATGGCACGCATCCCGCGATACCACCAATGCCGCAACTCCACGGCGGCCATCGTCGTATACTCGCTCTGTTCCATCTCGGTGGGCAACTATACCAGAAGGGTGCGGGCTGTGCAACCTTGGGCAAACTAGAGCCAAGGCTGATGCAAAGTCAGTGGCAGGTCGCTGCGACAAGGTGAACACCTTTCGGGGGGGGGGTAATGGACCTCGAACTTGCGGGCAATCCGCCGCACTTCCGGTGCATCGAATACCTCGTACAGCACTGCCAGCGTGTGGGTGTTCAGATGGTCCATCACCAGCCGTATTTGCTCAGCCTCGGGGCAATGCACATCCACCAGATCCTTCAAGCGGTGGGCAAAATCCAGACGGCCACGCCGGTCGGTGACGTTGACCGCTCGCCAAGCGCGGTCGGGGCAGGCGATCATGAACAGATTGCAGGTGCCTTCCCACACAGACCCGTGGGTGTTTGGGGGCAACGGGCTCGGCGTAAAGCTCCAGGACATCCTCCATAGTGCAGACAAACGCGGCATCAACCTCGCCGATGATCCACTCCTCGACCTGCCAGGGCTTCAGGATGTTTTTTTGAGCGTGCGGCGCACGGTTTCGTGTGAGATCGTGTCAACAATGCTCAGACGCACGACTTCGTCGGCCAGCAGGTGCAGGCTCCAACGGGCGTGGCCCTCAGGTGGGCTTGCACAGACCGTCGCAATCACATATAGCAATCCTACACAGGTTGTGAAAAGGAGTCGAGCCTTTAGGCGGCCCTATCCGGCTGAAGCCTTGACTCCACGCAACCCCACACGGATTTCCGGGGCACTGTACTAGTTGGCGTGCTATAATGCGCCACTGAACAAACAGGGTCTATTGAGAGGCCGGGCATGCAGAACTACTGGCACGATTTGGAGCCGGGTCCGAACGTTCCTGAAACCATCCACACGGTCGTCGAGATCCCCAAGGGGTCGCGCAATAAGTACGAGTTCGACAAGCGTATCGGTGCCTTCAAGCTCGACCGGGTGCTTTACTCGGCGGTGCAGTATCCCGGCGACTACGGCTTTATGCCCCAGACCTACTACGACGACGGTGACCCCCTCGACGTACTGGTCATGACCAACCTGCCCACGTTCACTGGCTGCATCGTGGAGGCTCGCCCCATTGGTGTCTTCAAGATGCTGGATAAAGGCGAGCACGACGATAAAATCCTCGCCGTACTCCAGTATGATCCCTTCTTCGCCAGTTTCGAGGACTACACCGACCTGCCGCCCCACTATCTGAAAGAGGTCGAGCACTTCTTCACGATCTACAAAGACCTCGAAGGTTCCCGCGTTGAGCCGGTGGGCTGGGAGAATGTGGAGGTCGCACGCCAGCGCATTCTCTACGCCGTTAACGCTTACTGGGACATGCGCGCCGGTCGTTCGCTCAAGCGCGCCTGATGGGGTCGCATGGCGGCACGCTTCAACCAATCACCCGCCCATCGCACCGCCTATTCGGCTGGCGGCGTGATCTTCCGGGTCGTTGACCACCAGATTGAGGTCGTCCTGATCGCCACAGATCGGGGCGACCGCTGGGGTCTTCCGAAGGGCCACGTCAATCGAGGTGAGACCGCCGAGGCCGCCGCGCTCCGTGAAGTCGCGGAGGAGACCGGCCTTGAGGGCACTATTGAGCGTCACCTGGCCACCATCGAGTATTGGTTCCACGCTGGCTCTTCCCGCGTCCACAAGTACGTTGACCTCTTCCTAGTGCGCTACCAGCGCGGTTATCTGCGCCCCCAAGTGGCCGAGGTTCACGACGCACGGTGGTTCCGCCTTGACGAGGCACTCCCGCGTGTTTCCTTCCAACGTGAACGCGATGTCCTGATCCAAGTTCAGGTTCTATTTCAAGAACATGGCAGGGAGAAGCGCACCTTATGACTGCGTACACGGTTGAGGTTACGGTCGAGGAAGGGCTGGAGGCGCAGGTGGCCGCTGCGAGTCTCGATGTAGCGCTGGTTGAGCGGGCGGTCGTGGCGGTGTTGCAGGCTGAAGCGACACCCGGCCCGCTTGAAGTTGGGGTACTCATCGCCGACGATGCCCGCCTCCAAACCCTGAATCGCACCTATCGCGGCCTTGATGCGCCCACCGATGTGCTGGCCTTCGCCGACGACGGAGCCGTTTCGCCCTTCGTCGGCCAACCTGCCGCCCCCCGTTACCTCGGCGACATCGCCCTTTCGTACCAGCGCGTCATTGCCCAAGCCGCTGAGTACGGTCACAGCCCCGCTCGCGAACTGGCCTTCCTCGCCGTCCACGGCACGCTCCATCTGCTTGGGTATGACCACGAGCGCAGTCCCGCCGATGCGGCCACCATGCGCGCCCGCGAGGAAGTTGCCTTGGCGGGACTACCCCTCTAAGGCGTTCTGCGCTGCGCCCGTAACTGCCGCTCAAACTCCGCAGCCTGGGCCACCGTGGGGCACAGCGCCCGCGAGCCGTCTTTCCCCTCAACTACCAGTGTGCCGTAGTGAAGCCAGCGACCCACCGTATCCTGGCGCACCGTCACCGTCTCCACTTGGTCAAGGGGCAGGTCAAGGCTCACCCGGTAGATGCTGCCAGCCCGCAGGCGGACGCGCTGTGCGGTGATGACAAACCGCGACTGAACCGCTGCCACGAGCGTCGCGGCCCAGAAGAGGCCCGCTGCCAGCAGCACCGCCGCACCGTAGAGCGGCTCGTTGTAATTGAAGAGTGTCAGGGCGAGACAGGTGAACATCACGGGGCGCACAAAAATGGCCCAGTGCAACTTGCCCTGGTAGATGATGGCCTCACTGGCGGGTGGGGATGGCGGGGTGTCAGACATTGCCTCGCCTCGCCAACCAAGCCAGAAGGGCGTAGAGGCCCACCAGTGTCTTGCCATCCACAAAGCGGCCCGTCGCCAGACTGGCAGCCACATCAACCAGGGGCAACTCGACTGGAAGCAAGCGTTCGTCCCAATCGGGCGTGGCCGTGGTGGGCGTCAGATCGAGCGCCAGGAAGATGGTCGTCACCTCGTCGGTAAAGCCGGGCGAAGTGCAGTAGGTTGCGAGGGGCAGCAGCCGTCCGGCGGCGTAGCCCAACTCCTCGGCCAACTCGCGGGCGGCGCAGGTCGCCGCAGCTTCGTCAGGCTCGCGCAGGCCCGCCGGAATCTCCTCGAAGGTAGCCCCGCCTGCCAGACGAAATTGCTGCACCAACAGCACTTTGTCGGCGTGCAGGGCCACCACGCCGACGCCGCCCCGATGGGCCACCATATCGCGCCGTGCCGTCTGCCCGTCAGCGAGGCGGGCTTGGCCTGTATACACCGTGAAGATTGGCCCTCGAAAAACCTCGTGGCGTTCGATCCACGTTTCCATGTAGCCTCCTAGATTAGGGGATGGGGGATGGGGATTGGGGGATGGGGGATGTTGGGGGATGGGGATTGGGGGGTTGGGGGTTGGGGGGCTTTCCAGTCTTGGTGGTCGCACAGTTTCCTGATGCACTTACCCCGATCCCCGATCCCCTAACCATCCCCGATCCCCGATCCCCCATCCCCCATCCCCCATCCCCCAATCCAAGTATAGCACGGTATAATGCACCACAGTGCGGCAACGGTACAACAAACAGGGCCAGACGCCCGGGAGGCTTCGCATGGCGCGTGTAGGGATTTATGGGGCGACGGGATACACAGGCTTCGAGCTGATCAAGCTGCTCGTGCGGCACCCAGAGGTTGAAATCGCCTTCGCCACCGCCCGCTCGGCGGCGGGGCAGCGGCTCAGCGATGTTTTTCCCACCATGCTTGACACACCCCTGGTCGCAGTCGAGGCGGCCGACCTGCACGCCGTTGACCTCATCTTCACCTGTTTGCCCCACGGCACCTCCGAACTGATTCCGTTGGTGCAAACGGCCCTGGAGGCAGGTAAACGGGTGATTGACTTCTCCGACACGTTCCGCTTGACCGACCCCGACGATTATGCGCGGCGGCGGGGCAAACCGCATCCAGCCCCCGAACTCCAGAGTGCGGCGGTCTATGGGCTACCGGAGTTGCACCGCGCCCAGATTCGGCAGGCGCATTTGGTCGCGAACACCGGCTGTTATCCGCTCAGCGCCATCCTGCCCTTGTGGCCGCTTGAGCAGGCTGGCCTCATTGCCGACCGCACGGTGATTGTAGACAGCAAATCGGGCGTTTCGGGCGCGGGTCGCTCGCTCGGCATGAAGACCCACTTCGGCGAAACCCACGAGACTTTCAGCGCCTACAGTGTTGGGCGCACGCACCGCCATTTGGGCGAAATGGAGCAGGAGACGGGGCTGCATATCATTTTTTCGCCCCACCTGTTGCCCGTCTACCGGGGCATTCTCTCGACCATTTACGTGACGCTCCAGCCCGGTACGACGCTTGCCCAAGCGCGAGCCGCCTACACTGTTTTTGCGGACGAGCCGTTCATCAAACTGTTGCCCGAGGGCCGTTTGCCCGAACTGCGGCATGTCCAGCAGACGATGTTCCTGGCGTTGGGCCTTCAGCCGGTGGAGATAGATGTGGGCCGCTACATCATTGTCGCCGCCCTTGATAATCTGCTGAAGGGAGCTTCGGGCCAGGCGGTGCAGAACATGAACCTGATGTTGGGTTTCGCTGAGACGATGGGGCTTTAGGCTTATCGTTCGCTGATTCCTAGACAAGATTCGCAACATATAGCAATCCTATTGGGGTTGTTGCGTGGAGTCAAGGCTTCAGCCGGATAGGGCCGCCTAAAGGCTCGACTCCTTTTCACAACCTGTGTAGGATTGCTATAGATTGGGCTCGTGGGATGAACGAGCAACGAACCATGTCCAGGAATCAGCGAATGGCAAGCCATAGCTTTGCTATAGGCTGCGTAGCATCATTTTCCTCTCTGCGAACATGCTGCGCCGCAAAAGCCGATAGCCGATAGCTCGCCCCAACGGCTTTTCCTGCACAACAGGCTGTGCTTGCGCCAGGCACAGCGGGCAAGCAACGAGCGCACTTCCGCCGGAGGATGAACTGACTGAGGTGGTGCCGTAGCGGGAGACGATGCGTGACGACCCCTGCCGACCTCATCGTCTTCACGGCGAGCGGCACCGATGCGCGGGGAAACGCACGGGGCAGTACGTCCAGGTCAACCAAAAAATCGCGATCCGAACGGGTGGGGTAGAGACGCCCCGCCGGGGTGTCTCTACCGCGTTCCACACCCAAAACCCAGAAGACAGGCTTCAGGATCCAGCATTAGGGCACGAGAGTATGCCTAACAACCCGCAACCCAGGAACGATGAAGTGGTAGACCATACGAACATGCGGGTCGTAGTAGCTGCGGGACGCCCCGCGCATAACTGGGCTATTCCAAGACCATGAGCCGCCACGTAGCACGCGGCGGGTTTGGTTCGCCTCTAGATACGCCGCTTGCCACTCGTCCTCAAGCTGGTACGGGTAGGGCTTTGGCCACTGGGTCACGCACCACTCCCACACATTCCCCGCCATATCCAACGCACCGTAGGGGCTGGCACCATTAGGATACGTACCAACTGGTGTGGTTTTGCCAATACCTGACTCAAGGCTATTGGCACGTTTCGCGTCCCAGGTGTTGCCCCACGGATAGATCTGTCCATCTGTCCCACGGGCGGCTTTCTCCCACTCAGCCTCGCTCGGTAGCCGAAATTCAATGCCGGTCTGTTTGCTCAGCCAGCGACAGTAGTCCACCGCCTCGAACCAATTCACGCCGACGACCGGGTAGTCTGGGCCATCCCACGTCGCGTCGTTCCAATACACAGGCTGGGTGATCTTTTCTGCTTGCCGCCACGTCCAGCCCGCCGCAGTCCAGTAAGTGGGGTTGGTGTAGCCATCGCCCTCAACGAAGGGGCGGAACTGGGCGTTGGTCATTTCGGTCTTGCCGATCCAGTAGTCGGGCAGGGTCAGCGTACGCGCTCAGTGTAAGGTATTAAAAGCAAGGTTCGTTTAGTTCGGCGGTGTGTGGGCGTCGAGTTGTTGGACGAGTGTCTCGAAGAGGTCGCTCTCGGTGATAATGCCAATCACGCGGTTTTGGTCGTCAACGACGGGCAAGCCACCGACCTTATTCTCGATCATCAGCATCGCAGCCTCGCGCAAGCCAGTCTCGGGGGTGATGGCTGTCGGATTCTCGGTCATCACCTCGTAGACCTTGACGTCACGCAGGGCTTGGGCGATGTCGAGGGGGTCGAGACCGGCAATCCGCATGACGTCGGCCCCCCTGATGTCGCCTTGGGTGATGATGCCCCGCAGCTCGCCGGTGTCAATCACAATCGGCAAGCGGCGCACGTCGTGTTCACGCATCAGGGCTAACGCATCACTCAGCGGGGCGGCAATGTTAATCGTCACCGCCGGGACACGCATGTAGTAGCGTACCTCCTGCTCGGCGGGGACGCGTGGGGGACGGTTCCTTGTTTGCAAGGTCTCCATTACCATGTCTCCTAGCGCTATGCGGCGGTTTTGCGGTCATGGTAGTGCGGGCGCTTGTGGGCAGAGGGCGCATTCTGCATACGTGTAGTGATCATTCGGCAACTAGCGGGGCGCGTAGGCTGGTTGCCTGCCTCGTGGCTCTAGGGTACAATGGGCCCGACCTGCCCCCTGACCCCTGCCCCCTGATGCAAGGATGGCCCGTTTGATGCGTTTGCAATCGCCTTCCGGTCTTGTTGGGCTGCTGCTCGTGGCGTTGCTCGTAGTCGGTTGTGGTGCGCCCCAACCCTCCGCCGCGACGGTCGCTTCCAGTTCCCCGGTGCCTGCTCCCGCTCCACCCGCCGCCGCCCCCAACACGCTCACCCCAAGCTTCTGTCGTGTCGGCGCACCCCTCGCCCGTTTTAACGTGGTCGCTACCTATGCCCACGACCCTAGCGCCTACACGCAGGGTTTAGTCTATTTTGGCAATGATACGGTCTACGAGGGCACTGGGTATTGGCAAAGTTCTGCCCTGCGCGAGGCGACCCTGTCTAGCGGGCAAGTCCAGCGCCAAGTGTTGCTCACTACGGTCGCCCCGCCGCAAGCCGGTGCCCAGCCCGCTTTCGGCGAGGGCATTGCCGTCGCGGGCAATCGCATTTTCCAGCTTACATGGCAGAGCGGTTTTGGCCTGATTTATGACCGCACGACCTTCCAACTGGTTGGGCGCTTTACCTATCCGCCCCCCGGTCGCCAAATGCCTGTCGAGGGTTGGGGTCTCACCTACGACGGCAGCCGCTTGATTATGAGCGATGGCTCTGGGACGCTCTATTTTGTTGATCCGGTGGCAACCGAACGAGACGGCGTTCTGTCTATCAGCGGGACGGTGGCAACCCACGATAGCCAGGGTGCGCTTGATGAACTGAATGAGTTGGAATATGTCAATGGTGCGGTTTATGCGAATATCTGGAACTGTGATCTGATCGCCCGCATTGATGCGACGACCGGAGCCGTCCAAGCGTATCTCGACTTACACAGCCTGCGGGCGCTGCTGCCCGTGACCCCAAATGTGGTGCCGGAGGTACTCAACGGTATCGCCTATGACGCCGCTAACGACCGACTCCTCGTTACGGGGAAGTGGTGGCCGAGTCTGTTTGTGCTTACGCTGCCAGTGGCTTTTACCTACCTGCCACTGACTCAAAAGGTCTCAGGGGTCAGGTTTCAGGTTTCAGATCGAGCGCATCTGAACGCCCTGCGCGGGCTGAAACTGTAAGGCATGTTTCAATCGGGCTCTATGGTTTAGAGATCTCACGCAAAGCCGCAAAGCCGCAAAGTATTGTAGGTGCGGCTTGCAGCAAGCCGCAAAGCCGCAAAGTATTGTAGGTGCGGCTTGCAACCGCACAATCCATTGCACGCAGCATGCGGCTACAAGTTGTTGCGGCGAATCTACAATCTACAATCCACAATCTACAATCTACAATCTGCCTAATCTCTTGGAGCTAACCTCTATGCGCCGAGTCCATTCCCTGCTCACCACCGCTACGGTCGTTCTGTTAGCCGCCTGTACCCCAACCCCCGCAGCGCAGCCTTCGCCAAGTGTTGGCCCGGCAGTGACGACAACTGCCATCACGAGTAGCCCAGCGGTGACGACAACTGCCATCACGAGTAGCCCAGCGGTGACGACTACCGCCATCACGAGTAGCCCGACGGTCGCGGCAACCCCCGCCGCCAATAACCCAACGGTCGGCCCAGCCGGCCAGGAGCGCGTTGTGACCACCTCAAGCGGCCTTCAGTTTATCGAGATCGTGCCTGGCACCGGCGATGCGCCTAAGCCCGGCGATGTGGTTGATGTCCACTACCGAGGCACCCTTGCCGACGGTACGCAGTTCGATAGCTCCTATTCACGCGGCGACCCGATTCAGTTCGTGCTGGGTGCCAAGGCGGTTATCGCCGGTTGGGATGAGGGCATCGCGCTGATGCGGAAGGGCGGGAAGGCCAAGCTGATTATCCCGCCGAACTTGGCCTACGGTGCGAAGGGTGCCGGCGGCATTATCCCGCCTAACGCCACGCTGACCTTCGAGGTCGAGTTGGTGGATATTCGCCCCGGTGCGCCTTCTGGGCCGACCAAACTTGAGGCCAGCCAGTTCACCACGACGCCCAGTGGTCTTCAGTATGCCGACCTTCAGGTTGGTACCGGCACCACCGCGACGGCGAATAGTGCGGTTTCGGTTCACTACACCGGCTGGCTCACCGACGGTACGCGCTTCGATACGTCGCGTGACCCCAGTTTGCCGATGGCGCGGCAGCAGCCTTTTGCTTTCACGCTGGGGCGCAACGAGGTGATTAAGGGGTGGGACGAGGGTGTGGCCGGGATGCGTGTGGGCGGCAAGCGTCAGTTGGTCATCCCCGCTGGGTTAGCCTATGGCGAACGTGGGGCCGGGGATGTCATTCCGCCTGGGGCGACGCTTGTGTTTGAGGTTGAACTCATTGAGGTGAAGTAGCGCTATGCAGCTTGAGCAGATCGAACTACGGCGGATTGCTCTGCCGTATGTGACGCCCTTTGTGACGAGTGGCTGGTGCGAGGAGGCCAGCCACTCGCTTATCGTGCGCCTCCAAGCGGAAGGGGCGGAAGGCTGGGGCGAGGCGCCCGTTGGCTCTGGGCCGTGGTACAACGAGGAGACGCAAGCCAGCGCGTGGGTGATGGTCCGCGAGTATTTGGCCCCCATGCTCTTTGCGTGTGATCTACAACGGCCTGAGGATGTGGCTGCTTGCTACGCGAAGGTGCGCGGGAACCGAATGGCGCAAGCCGGCTTCGAGTTCGCCGCCTGGGATCTCTTCGGACACTTGACGGGTCGCAGTCTGAGCCAGATGCTTGGCGGCACGCGCACGCAAGTTGAGGTGGGCGTCAGCATTGGGGTGCAACCTGACCTCGACAGCTTGTTGCGTGTCGTGGCGGGTTATGTTGCAGCGGGCTACCAACGGGTCAAGCTCAAGATTAAACCGGGGTGGGATCTCGCCCCGACGCGGGCGGTACGCGAAACTTGGCCCAACTTGCGGCTTCAAGTTGACGCCAACAGCATCTACACGCTGGATGACGCTGAACATCTGGCGCACCTCGACGCTTTCAACCTCTTGTTGATCGAGCAACCCTTGGCCCACGACGACATCATAGACCACGCGAAGTTGCAACGGCGCTTGCAGACGCCAATTTGTCTTGATGAGAGCATCGTTTCGCCTGATCACGCTCGTTGGGCCATTGAGTTGCGGGCCTGTGGCGTGATCAACATCAAGCCTAGTCGTGTTGGCGGGCTAACAGCGGCCTGTCGCATCCACGCGCTGTGCGCCGAGGCGGGCATGCCCGTCTGGTGCGGCGGAATGCTGGAGACGGGCATCGGGCGAGCGACCAATGTGGCGCTCGCTAGTTTGCCGAACTTCAGCCTACCCGGCGACATCAGCGCGAGTGACCGCTATTTTGCACGCGATGTCGTCCATAACCCCTTCACGCTCAACCCCGACAGTACGCTAAGCGTGCCAACGGCCCCCGGTTCCGGGGTTGTCGTGGACACAGCCTTCCTCGACAGCATCACATTGGAGCGCGTGACGCTGACGCGCTAGATGCGGGCACGGCTAGGTCACATGTGCAGGCCCACATGTGACCGGTGCAGGCCCACATGTGACCGGTGCAGGCCCACAGGTCACCGGTGCAGGCCCACAGGTCACCGGTGCAGGCCCACAGGTCACCGGTGCAGGCCCACAGGTCACCGGTGCAGGCCCACAG
>CAIRDL010001033.1 GCA_903877345.1 uncultured Oscillochloris sp.
GGCCCATTGCCGACGGTGAAGGCCACGCAGATCCTCGCGGGTGGCCCGGCCACCAGTATTTTCCAACCAACGTTCGCCCCTGATGGTCGTCATCTGGCCTACGTCTCCGACCTCGACGGTTGGTGGCACGTCTACGTCTGCCATTTGGCAACGGGCGAACACCGGCGGCTCTCCGAGGGTGCCGCCGAGCACGGGCAGCCTGCGTGGGGGCAAAGTCCGCGCACTTTGGCGTGGGGGCGGGACGGCAAGCGGCTCTATTATCTGCGGAACGAGGGCGGCTTTCGGCGCGTTTGTGTGCAGCCGGTTGATGGTGGGCCAGCGCAGCCGCTCAGTGATGGCGAAGGCTACACATGGTTCACGCAACCCGCCGCCTCATCAAATACTGACACCCTGGGGGGCATCGCCTCATCACCGGCTATCCCGCCCCGCGTGATGCTTGCTGACGGCGAACGTACCCGCGTCGTGCGGCGCAGTTCGGGCGAACTGGTACCAGAGGCGCGGTACGCGAGTGCGCTGCCGGTGACGTGGACTGCAGGTGGCGGCACGATTTACGGCGTGCTTTATCTGCCCGTTGGCTACGTGCCGGGCAGCGCGGGAGCCAAACCACCGGCGGTGGTGCGCGTCCACAGTGGCCCCACCGACCAAGCTGTCGCCACCTACAGCCCCGAAGTGCAGTTTCTCGCCACTCGTGGCTACGTCGTGCTCGAAGTGAACTACCGGGGTAGCACAGGCTATGGGCGCGCCTACACTCAAGCCCTGCGAGGTGAATGGGGAGCTTACGATGTGGCCGACGCCATCAGTGCGGCGCGCTACCTTGCGGTGGCGGGCATTGCCGACCCAGCGCGGATTGTGCTGTTGGGCGGCAGCGCGGGCGGCTTCACAGTGCTTGCTACGCTCATTCAGGCTCCCGAACTTTTTCGGGCGGGGATTTGCCGCTACGCAGTCACGAATCTGTTCACGTTAGCCGCCGATACGCATAAGTTCGAGGCCCACTATCTCGACAGCATCGTTGGCCCTTTGCCCGAAACCGCCGCCCGCTACCGTGAGCGTTCGCCACTGCTGAATGTCGAGCGCCTCAACACGCCGCTGCTGATCTTCCAGGGCGCGGAGGATAAAGTCGTGCCGCCCGCACAGGCGGAATTGCTGGTGAGTGCGCTCCAGCGGCGCGGGGTGCCACACGTCTACCATTGTTTCCCCGGTGAAGGCCACGGTTGGCGGCTCGCCGCGACTATTGAAAACTACTACCGCGCCATTGAGGTCTTTTTACGCGAATATGTGATCTTTGCCTGAGGCATGAGGCGTGACCGGGCCGCATCCTGAACGATCACGCATCACGGGTCACGCATCTTCGCCCACCGCCGAGGCGTGCAACACGACGGCCCAAACCGCGTATAATCTGGCTATGTGTGCGCTTGGCGAAGAAAGGTCGGCAAACCTATGCCCTTCTGTCCCCAGTGCGGGGCTGAGAATCCCCCTTCCGCCCGCTTCTGTGATCAGTGCGGTGCGGTGCTGGTCGCGGTGCCAGTGCAGGGCCGCCCCCTCGTGCCAGCAACCTCCATGGTGCCGACGCCTGCCCCGCGCCCGGTCGCGGCACCAGCCCCGGCCAGCGTGAGCGTCTGCCCCCAATGCGGGACGGCGGTCATTCCCGGTGAGGCGTTCTGCGATAACTGCGGCGCGGCCTTGCTCGGCAGTGCCCGTCCGACCCCCGCCGTCGTCGCGCCCACACCGCCCTACAGCGGGGTGCCGGTTCAGCCAACCTATCCGCCACCGCAGCCAAGTTATGCCCCGCCGCAACCGGCTCCGCCCCAGCCCGTCGCTCCGCCGCAACCGCCTGCCCCGCCCTTGCCACCTCAACCTGTCGCCCCGCCCGCCCGGACAACGCTCGCCCCGGCAAGCCTAAACGTGCGCGCTTCAAACACAACGCTGCCGTTGCCCGCCGCCACCCAAGCTATCGTGGGTCGGGCCGACCCGGTGAGCAACTTTTTTCCTGACCTAGACTTGACACCCCACGGCGCAATTGCGGGCGGCGTTGGGCGACGCCACGCCCGCCTGTTTGTGCAGGCCGGCCAACTTTTGCTTGAAGATCTCGACAGCACCAACGGCACGTTCCATAACCGGGTGCGCCTGACCCCACGCCAACCCGTCGCCCTAGCCGATGGCGATGAGGTACGCTTTGGGACGCTGCTTTTAGCGGTAAAATTATGACCAATCTGCCCGATGGCTTTGCCGAACTCATCCCTGCAATGCAGGCCGCCCACGAACGCATCCTCGCAGCCCTCATGCGTGAGGGCGTGACCGTGCAGCCTTATCCGCGCCACCTGCCGCCGGCGAACGAGCGCGGTGTAGCGGCAGCCCAAGCCTACCCGATGCAAGGCGTCCTCAAGTATCACGGCCTTGCCGACTGGACGTACCGCATCGCCTATCTGCCCAGCATCTCGGTGAATAACGACGCCGCCCGCACCGTAACTTTGGTGCAGTTTGACCCAAGCCTCGCTACCGATGAGGCGACCATCGGCGGGATGCCCGCCCACGGGCGCGAACTTGAGCGCATCACGCAGACCCTCGACGCGGTGCGCGCCCTCAGCGGTGCCAGGGTGGCCGCCCGCGTCACTACGCGCAACATCCTCAAGGCGCGCATCGCCGGTAAGGGGCTTGGCACGAGTGCCGCCGGTGCCGCCGCCCTCGCTGCCGCCGCCGTGGGTGCGCTCTACGGGGCGGAATTGGTCGCCAATGGGCGCTTCCTCAGTTGTCTCGCCCGCCTGTTAGCTGGTTCGGGCTGCCGCGCCGCTGCAGGCGGATTGGCACTCTGGCTCAGCTATCCTGGCCTCGCCCACGAAGACAGCTTTGCGGTGCGGCTCGACGACGCGGGCCAACTCGACACGATGCGCTTGATCACCGTCCCCCTTGACTCGCGCATCGGCCTCAAGACCGAGCAAGCGCACCACGACGCACCCCATTCCAGCCTCTTCAAAGCCTGGATGCTGAGTCGCGGCGACGAAATTATCGCGTGTCTCACCGCCGCCCGCCGTGGCGATTGGCGGCTTGTCGGCCAATTCGCTGAACTGGACAGCATGCGCCTGCACGGCGTCACCATGTCAGGTTCGCGGGAGCATAAAATCATCGGTTGGGAACCCGAGAACATCGCGCTCTTCCGCATGTGCAACGACCTGCGCGAACGCGGGGTGCCGGTCTACGCGAGTACTGATACCGGGCCGACGGTTGTGCTGCTCACCCACCGTGACCACGAGGAAGCCGTCGTTGCCGCAGTGGCCGCTCTCGGCTTGGGGCTTGAGACGGTGCGCGGGCGCATCGGCGGGCCTGCGACGCTGCTTGACCTTGACGCAGCGCGGGCCGCACTCGCCGAGTAAGCGTATGGAACGGATCGCCCTGCTCCACAGTCGGCTCCAATTGACGATTGGCGTTCTGCTCACCATCCTGATGGTCTGGGGACTCATCGCTGCCGTGCGTGGGCGGTTCGGGCAAGGCTACACCGCCGCCTTGTGGATCGCCGCGCTGCTCATCAGCACCCAAGGCGGCTTGGGCCTGTTGCTCTTCTTCGGCAATGGGCAACCGGGGCGCCTGGCGCTGCACTTCGTCTACGGGGTCGTGGCTGCCCTCAGCCTCCCGGCGCTGTTCCACTTCAATCGCGGGCGCACCACCCGCCGCGCCGCGCTGAGCTTCGCCGCCAGCTGCCTCTTCCTTCTCGGCATCATCGGCAGAGCCTTTGCCACCGCCTTGTGAGGCGTGAGGCGTGAGGCGTGAGGCGTGAGGCGTGAGGCGTGAGGCGTGAGGCGTGAGGCGTGAGGCGTGAGGCGTGAGGCGTGAGGCGTGAGGCGTGAGGCGTGAGGCGTGAGGCGTGA
>CAIRDL010001034.1 GCA_903877345.1 uncultured Oscillochloris sp.
CTGCTCAACGACCCAACCCAGGCTGATCTCCTGGGTCGCCGTTGACTGTAGCGGGATCTCACTGGCGATGCGGCGCACCGCTTCCCGCAAGCGCTGATGCCACACGGCAAGGGGGTTGGTGGCTGGTCGGCTTGGTGCTGGCGTCCCTGGACTGGCCGGTAGCGCAGCAGTCGTCTGTGTGACTGCTGCCGCAAGCTCTGGCCATGCGGTGGTGAATGCCTCCGGGCTGGTGGTCACGAAGAAGACGTGGCTAAAGGCCGCGTCGAACGAGGTGAGCAAGGTGCTTACCCAGGGAAAATGCCCACGTAGCACACGCAAGAGCGCCTCGGCCTGCCCGTCACTCGCGCAGCACACAAAAAGCTTGATCTGCTCAGGCCGACCGGGATTTGGCTGGACGCGATAGGGCATACTCATAGTGGCACCCCGCGCTCGAAGAGCTCATGGCAGCGCTCAGTCACTTCGGCAATCCCACGCTCGTCGTGGTGGTACTCGTAGAGTTCGGCATTGTGGCTGACTCCGCTCTTCGTGAGATTGAGCGAGCCAGTGAGCGCACCGTAGCGACCGGCGTAGGCTTTGGCGTGCAGCGTCGGCAACCTACGCACCTGGATACGGCTAGAGCGTTCGGCCAACTGGCGTAGTGGCGGGTGATAAGCAGTGTCATCACCTACCACCATCCGCACCACGCCCCCGTTAGCTGCGATCTGGCCCAGGACATCAAAGAGCTGTAGTGCATCACCACGAGTCGCGACTACATCGGTAAAAGCGACGTGATAGGGTGCTGGCAAGCGGAAATTGGTCACCCAGGGCGCGGCGACCCAGAGCATGTAATCGTCAGTGGTCTGGGTTGCCAGCACTTCATTGAGCCAAAAGTTGAACAACATCGCTTGGCCGCTCAGTTGGAGCGTTGATCGTCTGGTCATGGCGGCCTCCTACTCGATTGGGCGCAGGGTTAGCTCGACTTGCGGCAGCATAGTCGGCTGATCAGGGTAGATCGTCCGCACGTTGCTGATCAGCGGATAGCGCATACCTAGGGCCGTGTCAACACCTGCGTCGGTCAGGTAGCTCACGACGGCACAGAGCGCCCCCAATTGTGCGGCCGGGGCGCGTAGATAAGCCATCTGTGCCCCGCGCTCGAAGATCGCCCGTAGGTGGGTGCTCACCTCGGCCAACGCGCCCCCGGTGCCCACCACGAGCGTCTGACTACCGCGCACATGTGCCACCCATTCGTCAAGCAGGCTGCGGCTGAGCAGAAGCCGCGCCAACCCAGGGGCCTCAATCTCGCCACTACGATCATCAAGGCAACTTGGGCAGGCACCCCGACAGGTGATCAACAGCCGTCGCTCAATGGCATTCTCCAGTGCCGCCTTGAGTTCACGCTCCAGCGCTGGGTTGCCCGGCCCAGCGTCAAGCTCAACCCGGTAGGCTTGCGCCAGCCGATGCAACTCAGGGTAGAGGGGTGTCTGCGGCTCCCCGATGACAATCTGAGCCAACAGCGCCCGCGCCTCCACGATGCTCGGCTCACGGCCAAGTGCTGCCGTACAGCGCGGCAGAAACAGTTGGTTGATCTCGCGGTAAAGCTGCCAGTTCACGAGCGGCACGCCATCAATTGCTTGGGCGTACTCCGGCACAAAAACGCGCAGCAACGCCTTCGTGGCGGTTGGTGCCACGGGGACGCCTAGCTGGCGGCGGATTGCCGCTGCCAGGGTGTCAAGCGCTGCCTGCCGCTCATCTGCGCCGCGTGCGCCCGTGATGGCGGTGACTCGCTGATCACAGTCGGCGAGCCAGTCCTCGGGTTGGGTGAGCAGGAGCCGTAGCAGCGCCTCTTCCTGCGCTGTCGGGCAGCGGGTCAACTTCTGACCAAGCTCTGCCCAAAGCCGGTCGGGGGTGTGGCGCAACGCATCGTGGGTCGCCCGCATTACGCCGATACCGCCCATGCCAATCTCGTAGAGCCAAATGCTATCGGCTGGACCAGCGTAGTCTACATACAGTTCTGCCCAGGCCGAGACATAGTTGAGCGCCTCAACCCCGGCAATCTCTTGGGCAACTTGGCGCAGCGCAATGGCCAAGCTGTACTGAAAGGTGTCGCGTAGGTGTTGCTGGAAGATCGCCCCGCCGGGTTCAGCGCCCGCGTAGATCTCCAGGAAGCAGCGCAGGTAGTCGTCCTTCAGCAACGCGGTGACCGCCGCCGTATTCTTTGGCGAGAGACCATGCACGGTGCGGGCGGTGGTTTCCACCTCCGTCGTAACAGCGGGCGTGTTGGCACTGAGCCAGTCGCGCAGTTCGGCAAGCCGTTCGCCATCACCCTGGAGTCGCTGGTCAGCTACGGTGAGCACCACATGGGCCAAGTTCACGGCGGGAAAATAGCTCACGCCGTATTTCACCGTCAGGGCGGTGATGAAGCGATGGATGATCGCGTTGGTGCGTAATCGCCGCTGTAAGCCCGTCGAGAGCGCAAGGCCATCCAGCACGTTGGGGCGCACGTCGAGCACCAACCCCTCGGTGAGCATCTCAAAGCCGAGGGCGACATGGCCCTGGCTTGCCGCGCTGCGGCAGAACCCCAACACCCCGCCGATCTCCTCGAAGCCTGGCTCACGCGACTTGAGCGTGTACTGGCTGCCGAGGATGAGCCGCTGCACCTGGAGCAAATTCATGTTCGCAGGCTCGTCGCTGTGCAGTACGATCCTCTCGACCAGCGCTTGGCTGATGGGGTCGGCGCTAATGGCGGGATGTGTCCCGCCCAGACTGTAGGCACGCGGCGCACGCTCACGCTCGGCGCGCAGCGTGACCGCGCTAAGTGGGAAGGCCGAACAGGAATGGGCC
>CAIRDL010001035.1 GCA_903877345.1 uncultured Oscillochloris sp.
AATCCCCATCTCCTAACCCCCAATCTCCATCCCCTAACCCCCATCCCCCATCCCCCAATCTCCAATCCCCATCTCCTAACCCCCAATCTCCAATCCCCATCCCCCATCCCCCAATCTCCATCCCCTAACCCCCATCCCCTGACAAGTGGTATCATCTGCCCCACTATGGACGCCCTTAAAAGTCTGAATGCCGCGCAGCGGGCCGCTGTGACGGCCCCCGTCGGCCCCGTGTTGGTACGCGCCGGGGCGGGGAGCGGCAAGACCCGCGTGCTCACCCTCCGCATTGCCTATTTGATTGACCAAGCCCACGCCAAGCCCGCCCAGATCCTCGCCCTGACCTTCACCAATAAGGCCGCGAAGGAGATGCGCGAACGCCTGAGTAAGCAGCTTGGACGCACTGCTCGTGGCCTGACTGCCGGTACCTTCCACGCCGTTTGTGCCAAGCTGTTGCGTGAACATATCGCGGGCCACATCGGTAACTACACCGGTGCCTTCTCGATTTACGCCTCCGACGAACAACTCCAGCTTGCGGCAGCAGCTCTCGAAGCCGCCACCGAACGCCCCCCAATGCTGCTTGAACCTGACGAGGTGCTGCGCCGCATCTCGCGTGCCAAAAGCCGGATGCTCACGCCGCGCCTGATGGCCCGCTTTGCGCCTGACCCAGTAGACCGTTTCGTCGCCGGGTGTTATCGGCGCTACCAGCACGCCCTCGAACAGGCCAACGCGCTCGATTTCGACGACCTCATTCTCGTCACCCACCGCCTACTTACGGAACACCACACGGTACTCGACGCCTGCCACGCCCGTTGGCACCATGTTCTGGTTGATGAGTACCAAGACACTGACCCTAGCCAACACGCTTTGGTGGAACTGCTCACGCGACCGGCGGCGGCGAATGGGAGCACCCGTTCGCTTTTTGTCGTTGGTGACGGGATGCAGAGCATCTATGGCTTTCGTAATGCCGACCACAGTATTATCGCCCGCTTCACCGGCGATTTCCCCAGCGCCCAAGTGATTGAGCTTCAGACGAACTACCGTTCACGCCAGCCGATTCTTGATGCCGCCTACGCCGTCATTCGCCATAGCCGCACGGTGCCGCCGATGGCTTTGCGCGCTGCGAATGCCGCCGTGCCGGGCGAACGCTGCATCTTCATTCATGAAGCGAAAGATGGGCGCGAGGAGGCGGAACAGATCGCCCGAGGCATTGGCGAGCTTCAGCAGCAGGGGCGGCACCTGCGCGAGATTGCGGTGCTCTACCGGACGCGCCAGATGAGCCGGACACTCGAAGCCGCGCTGCGTCACGCCCATATTCCCTACAGTGTGCGCGGCAACGCTGGGTTCTACGACCGCGCCGTGGTGCGCGATGCGCTGGCTTTTCTGCGCGTGATTAACAACCCGACCGACAGTTTGAGCCTGAACCGAATTGCCAATGTGCCAACCCGTGGCCTCGGTGCCCAAGCGCTCGCCAAACTCAGCGCCTGTGCCGCCCAAGCTGGTCAGCCGCTCACGACCATCCTGGGCCAACCCGAGGCCGTGAAACTTCTGCCGCCCAAGGCCGCCGAGGGTGCGCGCCGCCTCTTCAGCTTGCTCACGCGCTGGCGGCGCATGGCGGAAGGAACCACGCCGCCGGATCATATTTTGGCTGATGTGCTTGAGCAGAGTGGCTACATGGCGGCGCTGGCGCAGCGCTTCAGCGCCGAAGAATTGCCCGACGCCCGCGCTCATTTGCAAGAGCTAATGGTCGCTGCCGAGGAGCACACCGACTTGCCCGCTTTCCTGCAAGAAATTGCGCTGATGACTTCGGCGGATAAGCGCGAGGATGAGCGCGACCAAGTGCCGCTGCTGACCATTCACGCGGCGAAGGGGCTGGAGTGGCCGGTGGTGTTTGTGGCGGGGCTGGAGGAGAAAACGCTGCCCCACGAGCGCAGTATGGGCAGCGCCGAGGGTTTGGAGGAGGAGCGCCGCCTCTGTTATGTGGCGCTGACGCGGGCGGCGGAACGGCTCTATCTTTCGTGGGCGGCGGGCCGCAACCGTGGACAAAACCTCAAGCCCTCGCGCTTTCTCGACGAAATTTTGGCTTATGGCAAAGAGCGGGCGGG
>CAIRDL010001036.1 GCA_903877345.1 uncultured Oscillochloris sp.
AAACCTGAAACCTGAAACCTGAAACCTGAAACCTGAAACCTGAAACCTGAAACCTGAAACCTGAAACCTGAAACCTGAAACCTGAAACCTGAAACCTGAAACCTGAAACCTGAAACCTGAAACCTGAAACCATTACCCAAGCGCCGCCGCCGCCTGCTTCGCCGCATGCTCCTGGGTCGCCAGGTACCACGTGACTTCCATCGCCGCCTTGCAGCCCTCGCCCGCAGCGGTAATCGCCTGGCGGTAAATGTGATCCACCACATCACCGGCGGCAAAAATCCCCGCGACATTGGTGCGCTGCCGCTCGTCCGTCACGATATAGCCGTTCGCGTCAAGGGTCAGCAGGCCCGCGAAAAGCGCGGTGTTGGGTACATGGCCGACGTAGGGAAAGACCCCGTCCGTCGCCAATTCTGTCGTCGCGCCGGTCTGTAGATTTTTGACCCGCACGCCCGTCACCTTCTCATCGCCAAGAATCGCCTCGACGGTGCTATTCCAGATGAAGCGCACTTTGGGGTTGCTAAACGCCCGTTCCTGGAGCACCGGGTCAGCGCGCAGGGCGTCGCGGCGGTGGATCATCACCAGTTCCTTGACGTAGCGGGTGAGGAAAAGCCCTTCATCGAGGGCGCTGTTCCCGCCGCCCACGACGACGACCGTCTTCTCCCGAAAAAAGAACCCGTCACAGGTGGCGCAATAGCTAACCCCACGGTTCGCCAACGGCTCCTCACCGGGGACGCCCAATTTGCGCGGCGAGGCACCGGTAGCGACGATAATCGCATCGGCGGTGAGTTGTTCGCCGCTGTCGGTGTGCAGCACAAAGGGCCGCGTCCCGGCGTCAATCTGCGTCACCAGCGTATCTAAAAACTGCGTACCAAAGCGGGCAGCCTGCTTCTCCATATTCTCAGCCAACTCAAAACCGCCAATCCCCTCGACAAAGCCGGGGTAATTCTCAACCTCGGAGGTCGTGGTGATCAAACCGCCGGGCTGGAGACCGCGCACGACCAACGGCTCCAGATTAGCGCGGGCCGCATAGAGCGCCGCCGTAAGCCCCGCCGGGCCAGAGCCGATAATGACTACTTTGCTGTGCATTGGGAAAAGCTCCTTCGCTACGTCCGGGAGGTATACCCCCCCCCGGTGTCTTGCGGCTAGTATACCACGTTGGCGCAGCCTTGTCAGAGGTGCGAGATTAGCCCTTGGGCTATAGGAAACAGGTGCGACGCTGGCGCATCTGCAACCCCTCGCCCGCACGGCGCGTCTAGTCAGGTGCAAGCCACGGGAATTTGTGTCATGAAGAGGAAAAAGCTATGGCTACGGTACAACAGTCGTCGCTACCCGAAATGCTCGTCCAGAGTCGGGAGTTGATGCAGAATCCGAGCGTCCCGGTGTTTGAGCGCTACGAGCAGCGCGGCACCATTATGAACGCCGCGATCTATGTCGGCATTGCCGCCCTGATCGCCGCCGCCCTCGGCTTCATCGGTGGCATCAACGGTCTGATCAGCGGGTTGCTCATCAGCCTTGTGCAGTTCTTCGCCTTCACCGGGATGGTCTACTTCTTGGGCAAACGGCTGTACGCTGGCACCGGCACCTGGGACGAAGTCGCGTACACGTTCAGCCTGTTCACAGCCCCGCTCATCGTCGTTGGGGCGCTCCTAAGCTTTGTGGTCGCCTTGCTTGGCTGGATTCCCTTACTCGGTGGAATCATTGGCCTCGCCGGTGGTCTCATCAGCATCTTGCTCTTGGTGGTGCAAGTTTACTATGCCTACATCGCGGTGCAGTCGAGTATGAATCTGCGTGATCAATCCCAGGCTCTCACCGTGCTTATCCTGAGTTTCATCACCTCCGCCGTCGCCATTGGTCTCGTGGCATGGATCTTCTAAGCCAAGGGCGCAGGCTCCACTCGGCGATCTCACGCAAAGGCGCAAAGGCGCAAAGCGCGTATGGTGTGCTCATCTGAACCTTGGTCGCTGAACCCTGAAGCCTGACCACTGAACCCTGACCACTGAACCCTGAAACCTACTGATGAAACTTCTGCACCTGGCCGACCTCCATATCGGCGTCGAGAACTACGGGCGCATTGATCCGGCCACGGGGTTGCATTCGCGCCTGCTGGATTACCTGGAACGACTGGATGAAGCGATCAGCTTCGGCCTTGAGGCGGGCGTGGATCTGGTGCTGATCGCGGGCGATATTTATAAAAACCGCGCCCCCAATCCGACCCATCAGCGGGAGTTCGCCCGCCGCGTGCATCGGTTGCGCTCGGCGGGCGTTCCCGTCTTCATCCTCACCGGCAACCACGACATTTCGCCCGCCGCCGGGCGCGCCCATTCCGTCGAGATTTTCGACGCCCTGGGGATTGAGGGCGTCACCATCGCGGATCGCCCGCGCCTTCACCTTATTGCCACCACCGCTGGCCCGCTCCAAATCATCGCCCTGCCCTGGGTCACGCGCCAAACCCTGATGACCCGCGACGAACTGCGCGGGGCTTCTTTTGCCGAAGTTGAGTACGAGTTGCGGCGGCGTCTCGAACGCTTTGTTGAGGAAACGGCGCAACGGCTTGACCCGACCCTGCCCGCCGTGATGGTCTTCCACGGCAGCGTTGATGGCGCACAACTGGGGGCCGAACGGGCGATGACGCTGGGCCAAGACCTCGTGCTGCCCCGCGCAGTGCTGGCCCAACCCGGCATCGCCTACGTCGCCCTCGGTCACATCCACAAACACCAGGTGCTCAGCCATGACCCGCCGATGGTCTACCCCGGCAGCCTTGAGCGGGTGGACTTTGGTGAGCGCGAGGAACCGAAGGGCTGCGTACTCGTGACGATTGAGGCGGGCAAGGCGCGTTGGCAGTTTCATCAGCTTGACGCCCGCCCG
Source organism: uncultured Oscillochloris sp. (assembly GCA_903877345.1). Classification (GTDB taxonomy): domain Bacteria; phylum Chloroflexota; class Chloroflexia; order Chloroflexales; family Chloroflexaceae; genus CAIWXH01. The sequence continues at coordinate 2,866 of CAIRDL010001036.1, forward strand.
TTCGTGAGCATCGAGAAGGATGTGCGCGCCATCAGCGACCCGCTCGCTGCCGTGGCGCAGCTGATCAACAACCAGGATCTGCGTCAGGCGGTGGTGCGGGTTGAACTAGAAGCCACCCGCGAACAGACGGCTCTGCTGCGCGAAGATGCGATCCGCCAACTGTTGGAGCAAGCGGGCGCGTTTGTCGTCGCTGCCGTGACGATTAAGGTCGAGCGAAGTGGTCGCCGTCGCTATGCCGGGGCGGAGCAGGAACTGCTGACGGGCCTGACGCCCCGCCGCGCCCTTGAGCTTTACCTGAAGAGCAAACAACCCCCGGTTGCCCCCGAGCGCATCAGCGCTTTGTTAGCTGCTGCTGATGAACTGATCAGCGAACTATAGCTTCTACGCGGTACCGCGACCGCGAGGGCGTCTCGCCCTCGCGCCCAGATTCATTCCATAGGAGGCGAGCCTTCAGGCGGATTTATCCGGCGAAAGGCTCGCCTCCTTTTCACGTTTCCAAGAGGATTGCTGGAACAGCACCAAGGTGCCAAAAAGCAGGATCGCCGCCGTGGTGCCGCGCACCTGGAAGCGCCGTGCCGCCTACTCAAGAATGGAACAAGTGGTGGAGCGTGTGGCACCTGTGCGGGTGTTCGCAACAAAAATAGACCTGCTGACGAGCAGATCGAACTGCTCTAGGCGTTTCAGTTCGGGGGTAGAAGGGCTTGATTTTAGCTTATTTGCGCTAAATGCCGATTCCCGGTATACTAAGCGAGCCTGACAACGCTGGGCGTTAGCGACGGCACGGCACAGACGTAATGGAGCGTCTGACGGGCCGGTATCGCTCCAAGGGATTCGGCTCTTTTGAAAGGTAGACCACACATGGTTGGGCGGAAACGGTCGTTGTTGCTCTATGCCTTGCTCTTGTTTGCGCTGACCAGTGTCCCGCTTGCGCCAACCTCGCACGCGGCACCGGGGCCAGGCACCCCGATTGATGGCGCGGCGGAATCGTCGCCGCGAACCTCCCACCGTCTGATTGTCGAACTGGACTCAGCGCCGTTGGCCGTGTGGCAGAACAGCCAACCCCAACTCAGTAGCATCGCGGGCGGGGCGCAACTCCAGGCTTATACGGCTCAGTTGCAGCAAGAGCAGGCGACCTTTGTGCAGGCGCTGAACCGTGTGGTGCCGAGCGCCTCGGTCAGCCAATTTGTGAACGAAACCGGTGCCCGCGAGCTTGCCAGCTACACGCGGGTCTTCAACGGTATGTCCATTGATCCTGGCAGCGTCAATCGCGACCAACTGCGTAAGCAACTGCTCCGCATGCCGGGCGTCAAGCGTGTCTACCTCGACTATGCCCACAACACGACGCTTTACACCAGCACGGCGCTGATCAACGCGCCGACGCTGTGGAGTGACACCGCAATCGGCGGGCAGGCGAACGGCGGCGCGGGCGTGAAAGTGGCCTCGATGGATGGCGGCATCCACAAGGACGCGCCGATGTTCAGCGGTGTCGGCTACAGCTACCCCACAGGGTTCCCCAGTCATGGCTTGGGGCTGACCGCCAATAACAACGGGAAGATCATCGCCTCACGGGCGTATTTCCGCTCGTGGGATCCGCCCGCGCCCGGCGATGAGAACCCCTGGCCCGGCACGAACGGCATCGAGCACGGCGTCCATACGACAGGCATCGCCGCTGGCAATGTCGTCACCGCCACTTACGGCAACTTGAACTTCCCCGCTATGAGTGGCGTAGCGCCCCGGGCCTGGGTAATGAGCTACCGGGTCTTCTACGCGAGCGTGAATGGCGATGAGTCGTTCTACACCACCGAGGGGCTTGCGGCACTCGAGGACATCGTGGCCGACGGTGCCGATGTGGTGAACAATTCCTGGGGTGGCGGGCCGATCTCGGCGGGCGGTGAGTTCGACGCCCTCGATGCAGCCCTGCTCAATGCCAGTCAGGCGGGCGTCTTTGTCGCGTTTTCGGCGGGGAACGCAGGGCCAGGCTACGGCACGACGGATCACTCATCGTCTGACTATATGACCGTGGGTGCTACCAGCACCTCGGGCACACTAGCTGCGGGGCGGCTGAACGTCTCCGCGCCCACGCCGGTGCCAGCGACACTCCAAGGCATGAGCTTGGCGACCGCCGGCTTTGGCGAGACGATACTGTTTGGCACGGTGCGTACCTATGCCATCCTGCCAGCGCTTAGCGTGGATCCAGCGAACGAGAATGGCTGTAATGCATGGCCCGCTGGCACCTTCACCGGCAAAGCGGCGCTGATCAGCCGGAATGTCTGCGAGTTCAGTACCAAGGTGTTGAATGCCCAACAGGCTGGTGCGACCTTCGTGGTCGTCTATAACAATGCCGGCGGCGGCAACAGCCTGATCAATATGGGACCCGGCACTGTGGGCGCCCAAGTGACGATCCCGTCGGTCTTTATCGGGCGCACCAATGGCCTCGCACTGAATGACTGGTACACACAATCCGGCGCTGCAGCTAGATTGGAACTCGACACCCAGCCCTTCCAGATTGGCAACCAACCCGACGTGGTAGCCAATTTCAGCAGTCGTGGCCCCGGCGTCGGCAATACGCTCAAGCCCGACATCGCCGCTCCCGGCGTGAACATTCTCTCCCAGGGGTACACCCCCAACACCACCGGCGAGGCCCGTCACCTCGGCTTCGGCCAAGCCTCTGGCACCTCGATGGCCGCGCCGCATGTGGCGGGGGCCGCCGCACTGCTGCGTCAGGTGCATCCTGCCTGGTCGAACGCCTACATCAAGTCGGCCCTGATGTCCACCGCCAAGTACCTTGAGATCTACAATGACGACGGCACACCCGCCCAACCGCTCGATATGGGTGCCGGGCGGCTCGATCTGACGAAGGCCGCCAATCCTGGCGTCATCCTCAACCCGCCCAGCCTGAGCTTTGGTCTGGTGACGACCGACACCATCCAGACCATCACCGTCACCCTGACCAGCGTGGCGAGTCAGGCCGAGACCTACCAGGTCAGCACGCTTTTCACCGGCCAAAGCTTTACCCAGACCACCACGCTGCCCGGCTTCACAGTCAGTCCGACCACGCTCACGCTGCCGCCGGGCGGCACGGCGTCGCTCATCGTCAGCTTCAACCCGTTGACGGGGCAAGGGAAGGGCGACAACCAGGGCTACATCGTGCTGGATGGCGCAACCTATGACGCACACATGCCCGCTTGGGCTCGTGTCACCTACACGGCCCCGAAGGCCAATGTGCTGATCCTCGACAACGACATGAGCGCCCTCCCCTCGGCCTCCCGCCCCACTGGCGTTCCAACAACCACCGACTATCTGGCCTACTACACGAGCACGCTCGACCTGTTGGGCTACAGCTATGATGTTTGGGACGTGGACGCCCACGCCACGAGCGCATCGCGGTTGCCCGACCTGGCGACTCTGCTCGCCTATGACCGTGTGCTGCTCTTCACTGGCGACAACTTCACCCCGGTGTTAGCGTCAAGCGACCTCGACCGGCTGACCGAGTATGTCAACAGTGGGCGTACCCTGATTGCAATGGGCCAGGATCTTTCGTCAACGCTTGGCAGCGCAGTCGCGTCGGTGCCTTCACAGTTCATCTACAACGACATTCTGGGCGCTTACTGGCAGCAGGACAGCGTGAGCAATAATGAGCAGCCGAACCTGCCGGTGCTCGCAACTGCTAATGCCCCGTTGGCCTTCAAAAACCTGCGGCTCGACCTGGGTGCTGTGGGTGACGGAGCGCACAACCAGTTCTACATTGACGAGTTGCGGACTAGCCCTTTGACGCCCGATCCTTCTAGGCCCGCAGAGTCGGAACCCTATGTCGCGCTGCTGAAGTACCCCGGCGCGACCAACCTCAAGGACGGCGTGGTGGCGGTGGCTCACCGCAACCAGCCTTCGCTTGAGCAGCCTGGTATCGCCTATTATGGGCGCACGATCTACACTGCTTTCGGCCTAGAAGGGGTGAACAACAGCACCGGGTCAACTAGCCGGGCCGACTTGCTCGGCACTTTCCTCAAATGGGCCGCAGACGAACCGCAAATGAACTTCACCACCACCCCGGTGAAGGCCAGCGCCCTGACGATCTTCAAGGTCGGCTTTAGTTCGCCGATCTCGGGCACCACGGCGCTAAGCTACCGCTGGGACTTTGGTGATGCCAGTCCGTTCGTTGCCTCCAACTCGACGGCTCAGAACAGCCACACCTACGCCGTCTACGGTCGCTACCTGGTGCGGGCCGAAGTGACCGACAGCTACGGCAATCGTGCGCTTAGCTCGCAATTACTCACGACCGAGGCGTACGAGGCATTTAGGCTGTATATGCCGGTGCTGTTCCGCTAACTTGGTGCGGACGACGAACGACGGACGAAGCGCACGCGCTGTCCGTCGTTTGTCTTGCCTTGTGACTCGGCGTTCTGGGCCACAGAAAAGCATAGAAGCGTACAGAAATAGAGTTTTCTGTGGGCTTCGGTGGCGAATTCTCGTTGTAGGACTAGGATTGCCGCCGTGGTGCCGCGCACCTGGAAGCGCCGTGCCGCCTACTCAAGAACGGAACAAGTGGCGGGGCGTGTGGCACCTGTGCGGGTGTTCGCAACAAAAACAGGCCCGCTGACGAGCAGACGGCCCATCATGGTTGGGCCGCTGCTGCTCCGGCACTCACCACGGCGGTCATATTCCAGCGCAGGCGCGGGTCGCTCTGCTGAAGCGCCACCACCACGGTGTAGACGATGTCGCCCTGGCGGTTGCCGCCGACAGCCTTGATCCGGCGCACTTGGCCCGCCAGCGTC
>CAIRDL010001037.1 GCA_903877345.1 uncultured Oscillochloris sp.
AGTACCCGGGTTCGGTTCACGGGACACTGGGTGTCGCGCTCACCTCTTCTACCTGCCCCGCGCCCCCTATCCTGCGCTGCTCACCAGGATCATCCTCGGTGAGCACGCCGCCGACCAACCCGCCAAGCTCCAGATCGAGATCCATCGTTTCGATGATGCGTAGCCGTCGAATCCGTAAGACCCAGGCGCTTGCGCCTTGGGCGATGCTATTGCACTGAAACCGTGTAGCTACCGCGCTCGCTGGTGGAAGGTGTCGCCCCAAGCACCACAAGCACGCCACGCTCATTGGCGGCTAAGGTTGCAGTGGCGGTACCTTTGGCGTCCACCGTCAGCGGCTCAACGCTGATCGTGCCATCGGCAGCGGTACGCACCAACCGCAACTCCCAACGTTGGGGCAAATGCCCATCAAGGCGCACAAACCCCTCGGCCTGCCAACCGCCGTCGCCGGACTCCACATCATCGCTGTAGCTAAGCTCAGGGATCTGGAGGTCGTCAACCAGCATCCCCGGTGCGTTGAAGGCTTCGTCATTGATCTGCCAAAAGCGCAGCAGCACCGCTTGGCCGACGTAGGGTGTGAGGTTCATCTGCTCAGTGACCCAGCGCCCGCGCAGGTCATTCTCAAGCGCCCCGCCTGATTGCCCGCTCACCCCGGTGATGCCGTTGCCATAATTGACGCCCTGCGGGTCAGCAGTGGTGGTTAATGTCCCAGGAAGCGTCGTCCATGTAGTGCCGCCATCGGTTGAAATACTAACGAACGCATAGTCGTAATTATCTTCAATTTCATACCAAGTAGCAAAAGAGAGCGTAGCGGTAGGGACGTTCCGCAAATCGAAGGCGTGGGTGAGGGTGGCGAACGAATCATCGCTGCGGTTACTCCACCAAGCGAAACGCCCGTGCGGCATCACGGCGGCGACGCCCACGGTGGTCGCACCCTCGAAAGTAAGCTGGCGGGTACCTGCGGGGAGCGCAAAATAATCGGCACCGTATTGCGTAACATCGCTATGCACCGAGCCACCGTCAGCGAGCGGCATGGGCGTAACGTGTTCCGGTAGTAAGCTCGGCTGGTCGCCGACCGCATAGCTATAGCGCCCATCACCGACGGTAGGATCATCAAGCAGATTGGCGACCGCCCAATCGCCAACGATCTGACTAAAGCTGACGAGATCGGGGCGCGTCTGTGCCGCTAGGGCGACGAATGCAGCAAGATTGTTGCCCGCGTCTGCCAAGATAAGGGGGTGGATCTGCGTGTTGCCGGCGTACTGGGCGTGGATGTAGCGCATGAAGAGGAGCGAGGCACCGTAGTGCGGCGCGGCAGCTTTGGGCGAGGCGGCCCATTCGGTGAGTTGGTCGTCAGGATTGGCAAGGTAGAGGCTGGGAAAGTTGGAGTTGGTGAAGCCGTTGAGATCTTCCGCGAGTTGCGCGCAGCCCTCATTAAACCAAGTGGCGCTGCCTGGTTGCTGGGTTTGGTGAATCATATGCTGGAATTCGTGGGCCAATACATCCAGATAATCCGGGGCCGCGAAGTTCAACAACTCGCCATTCATAAAGAACATC
>CAIRDL010001038.1 GCA_903877345.1 uncultured Oscillochloris sp.
CTACCATTATTTTCGCATCTGGCGTGATGATGGCACATGGCAGCGCATTCATGACACCCTGCGTGCGGCGGTACGGCGGAAGGCGGGTGGCCATACGCATCCGACCGCCGGCTGTTTGGACAGTCAAAGCGTCAAAAGCACCCAAATCCCTGGTATTCGGGGCCATGATGCAGGCAAAAAAGTCACCGGGCGGAAACGGCATATCCTAGTTGATACGATGGGCTTGCTCATAATCGTGGTGGTAACCGCCGCCTCGGTGTCTGATCCGGCTGGGGCACGCCTCTTGTTTTCTCGGCTCGGTGGCGCAGGGAAAAAGCTGCGTCGAATCTGGGTTGATGGCACGTATCGAGGCAAACTGGTGGACTGGGTGTGGACGCATTGCAGGGTTATCCTCCAACCGGTACTCCGCTTCGCGGCGGAGCCTGACCCCTTCCTGCGCCACGCCCTCCCGGTGCCAACGCCCAACCCGCCGGTGGGCCTCGCGCCAACGGCGGCCCCTCCCTCGTCGCGCCCGCTGCCCCGCGTGGTCGCCCTTGACCCTACGCTCCAACAAGCGATCGATGAACTCTACCCGCTCTAACGCAGCCCCGGCCACCAAATGCCGCAGGCCCGCCCATCGTACGGGTGGGCCTGCACACGCCTGCTAGAATACGCCGTCACCCAGCTATAGCAATCCTATCGGGGTTGTGAAGGGGAGTCAAGGCTTTAGCCGGCTGAAGCCTTGACTCCTCTTCACGACCTGGATAGGACTGCTATACAAGGAACCCTCATGCACCTGACCTGTTTGCAAGAAAACCTCAAACGCGGTCTCGCCACCGTCAGCCACGCCGTCGCCGGGAAAAGCACGCTGCCCGTCCTCGCCAATGTCCTCCTGGCAACCGATGGCGGGCGGCTGAAGCTCGCCGCTACCAACCTGGAAATTGGCATCACCCACTGGATTGGGGCGCAGGTGCAGGAGGAAGGGGCCATTACGGTGCCCGCCAAGCTCCTCGCCGACGTGGTGGGCGGTCTGCCGGCTGACAAAGTGACCCTGACACTCGACGGTCGCACCCAGACGCTCAAGGTGGCCTGCGGTCGCTTCACGAGCACCATCAAGTTACTATTGCTTGACCCGTGTGTCCACAGCACGCACGAGCACGCGCCAAAACAAGCATCGTGATCGTTTTGGCGCGCTCGTGCTGCCCCACGCCCACGGGCGGCGCACACATGGACACCCTACAGGGAAAGGCCCAGGTCGACGCAAATCGTTGGCATCCACCAGGTGCGCCGCCGTATCGACGCGGCGACCACGAGGCGTTCACGTATTTTCAACCTGGTGTGGCTGGTGGCGCACGTGTTGGGTGTAGGCCCGGTAGTGCCTACATTTTCCCCAGTTCCTCGGCCACGCTGCGGAACTGTTCTAGGGCGGCCTCTAGGTTCTCGACAATCTCGGCGGCGATCATGTCGGGGGCGGGCAATGCGTCCACGTCCTCTAGGCTGTCGTCTTTGAGCCAGAAGATGTCGAGGTTGAGCTTATCGCGGGCAATCAACTCGTTATAGGTGAAGCAGTGGAAGCGCTCAGTCTCGGTGCGCGCAGCCAGGTTGCCGGGCTGGTAGCACTGGATGAAGTCATCCAGACCGCCGGCCTTCAGCGGGTTGGTCTTTAGCGTGAAGTGGACGTTGGTGCGAAAGTCGTAGACCCACAGTGCCTTCGTCCAGGGTTCTTTAGCAGCGGGCTTTTTGTTAAAGAAAAGCACATTCGCTCTAACTCCAGGCTTATACCAAATGCCCGTAGGCAGGCGTAGTAGTGTGTGGAAGTTAAACTGCTGCAATAAATGACCACCTTGGCGTCATTGTCGATATGGTTGGCGTGCAGGTGCTGGGCGATATAGGTATCAGTGAAGCGATACGCAGTGCCGGGCGGCTCGAAGTTCTGAAACTCCTTCAGGGTCTGGTCGCCGAGATTGTTGCGGTCTACCAGGAAGAGGATGCGCCGGGCACCCGCGTGCTTGATGAGCCGGTAGCTGAAGGTACAGGCGGTGAAGGTCTTCCCCGCGCCAGTCGCCATCTGGATAAGCGAACGTGGCTGGTCCTGGGCAAGTGACGCTTCCAAGCCGGTGATCGCATCAACCTGGCAAGCGCGCAGACCACGCTCGTCAAGTGACGGGAGCGCCTTCAGGCGGGCACGCAACGTGTCGGGAGCCTTCAACCAAGTGTGCAAGGTTTCCGGTCTATGGAAAGCAAAGACGCGCCGGGAGCGTGGGCGAGGGTCGCGCATAGAGCGGAAGTAGGTTTCATCGCCTGTGCTCTCGTAATCGAACACCAGCGCAGCATCCCAACGCGCAAGATGCGTCGGCAGTGACAGCATGTACTTCGCAGACTGCTCGGCCACACCGCTCAGGGTGACGCCTGCCTTCTTCGCCTCAATAACGCCAGCAGCCTTGCCCGCCACGAAGAGCAGATAGTCACAGGGGCCAGCGGGAAGGGAAAACTCCCGCACCGCAACGCCAAGGGCGGCATTGCGATTGAAGTTGCTCATATCTTGAATTACCCACTTGGCGGCGAGCAGCAAAGCGTCGATGTTCTTTCGGGCGCGTTGTTCCGGTGTCATCATAGAGTTGAAGGTTGGATCCATTCTTGACTCGCGATACTGCCTAATGCGCCGGGATCTCACCCAGTCACGCGACACCAGAGTCCTTGTAGTCAGGGTAACGTGGGAAGGTCATAGGTCAACCTCAATCTCGTGCCAGAGACTCGCCGGGGCCAGCCGGGCCAAGTGGCGCAGGTTGGTGGTGGCAATGATCACCTCATCACCGTAGGCAAGTCGCAGCGCTGCGATAGCGGCGAGAATCACATCACCATCAAGTGCAGTGTCGGCGGCGGTCGGTGTCCCCTGACGGCGTAGCGTGGCCCAAAATTCGGCAGCGCGCAACATTACGGGCGTTGTGATTGGCAGGTAGTCGAGCGACGCCTTGAGCGTATCGAGCCGTTTGACGCCCGTCATCTGGTTGGCCCGCAACAGCTCACGCCGCACCTCATAATCAGCAATTTCGGGTACCGCAACGCGCACCCCCACAAGGAGCAACTGTTGCAGCCAGTGCTTAATTTCTGGATTCTTGCGGGGGTGCGAAACCATGCCAAGCGGCCCAGCATCAAGGAGAATGAGCCTACGCATCGAACAACCTCTCTGCGCCAGTCTGGCGGCGCGTCTCCTCTAGGGCCGACTTGAGTTCAGGCCAAGCGACCTCATCGTACCCCGACTCGTCGGCAGCCCACACATCAAGGATCGCCGCCAAGCGGAACGCCCGCTCACGCGCAAGAATAGCGGTCAGCCGCGCCTGGTCATCAAGCGGCAACTGCCGCGCTTGGGTGAGCACAAACTCCAGGGTTACTTCTGCCATTGGGGAACCTCGCTTCGCTTTAGGGTTTGCACCTGCATCATCACCCTCATCCGCACGCTGGAGGTCGGCATCAATCGCCACCGGCGGACGCGGCGGCGTGTAGGTGTAGAAGTGCCGCGATCCATGTGCGGATCTCGCTCTCGCCGCTGCCCGCACCGCCGGTGAAGAGCATTGGCCCACAGATTATTGGCATCGCCCAACAGCGTCGGGAAAGCGTAGCGCGAAATGTTGTAAAACGAGTGTCCTGCCGCCCTGCTAGGGAAGACCGCGAGGTCGAGGCCACTCGCTTTGCGCTTGACATGCTCAGCCAGCACCGCTGGCAGTGTGAAGGGCAAGACGATTTTGCCATAATCAGACTGCTTATAATCGCCGCGCAGCAACTCGGCGATGGCCCAGATCAGGCTGGCATTGGCGGTGGGAGTGGTCACAGCAGCACCTTGGGGGCTAAGCGCGCACGCCCGAGCGGCGCTTGGCGAGACAACCCTTCCTGACGCGGCGCAGTCAGTTTGCGCGGGGATCGCGAGAATGCTAGAATAGTGGTGGAACGCCCAAACTCCATTGGTACGAGCAGAACCCACTCCGTGCTTGGCGGCCGGCGAGTGGGTTTTGTGCATGTTGGGGGCCAGTATAGCATAGGGTACGGCACACAGCCCGAGGATGGAGCGATGAAATCCCCGTGAAAAAGACGAGCAGATATGTGGTGGAGAGCGTGTGCCTTGTCCGTCGTGGATCATAGGGGAGGAACGGAACATACCAAGAAGCGAGAACGTGTACGACCGTCATTCCCGCGTGCGTTGGATGGTGCGTCGGCGCTGGCGTAGCTCGGCGTCAGCGACCGTATCGCTCTGCTCGGCGTAGCGCAGGGTGGTCTGGATGTGCTTCTGTCCAAGGCGCTTCAGATGGGAAGCTGGTGCGTGCCACCATCGTTCGGGCACGGCTCTCGCAGGACTTCTCCCGTCTCGGCGTGCAACGGCGGCGCGCACCGTATTGACAGCGACCGTGCCGACTGGCCCGTCGTGGCAAGCGCAGGTGACTCAGTTCTGTTCGGTAGGCGCGCACGGTGTGGGGGGAGCGCTCGGCCCGCCGCAGGTCGTCGAGGAACCGCGTGATGGCTTCGGGCAGGGGCAACTGTGCCATCTCGGTCGCATTCCTGTGATAAGCCTATCCTGACCGTGCCGCCAACGAAAGAGTGGAAGGCTTTCCAATGCAGGGGGGGGCTGGCCGTTTCCTGTGAGAACGGGTATTCTCACAGGAACCTCTGCCCACCCCCCTTGACGGTTTACACGTTCCCGATTCTTGCGTTTTCTGTTCCTATGTTTTGCACACAGCCCAACTATTGCTGACGTCCTCAGCAACCACCCATTCGGCAAGCCGTACGTCGGTATAGCAGAAAGCCCCTCCAGGTAGTCGATCCGGGGGCTTCCTGAGCAACCGCAGCCGCCACATGCCCCCGCAGCCCCGCCGTGTCCTTACGGCATGGGCTGCGGGCGAATCTGCTCGACCATCTGCACGATGGCCGCAACTGCGGTCGCTGGCTGCTCAAGGTGGATGCTGTGACCGCTTTGGCCGGCAACGAACTGCTGGCTGGCAGTCGATAGCTGGAGGAGGTCGGTCTGTGCGGCGGTATGTTTCGCCTCCTGATCTTTCCCGCGCGACAGAACGATTAACGGCAATGCGCCCAATGTCGTCACCGCCCTGGCCTGCGCCCCTCCTGCGGATATTCCCATGCCTTCGTCCAAGTACGCTTGGACGCCACGAGGGGCCACCGCGAAAGCGGCATAGGCTTGCTTATCCCCCTCCGGCAGGTTTTCGACTGCGCCAAGCGGATCCGCCAGCAGGCGTATCAGGCCGATGCGAGCTAACAACGATGGCAGGGAGGTTCCACCGGGTTTCGGAGCTGGCTGAGGAGTGGCGGCATCCGAGGCGGGTAGGTCTTGTGAGTCGATCAGCACCAATCCGGCGACGTCGGTCGGATAGTCATGCGCGTACACAATCAGGGTGAACCCACCCATCGAATGGCCCACCAGCACATAGGGGCCGGATTCATTGGCGTTTGCCAGCAGGGTATGCAGCTCTTTCGCATATTCCCGGGCAGTCCGCAGATGGGGACTGGCCTCGCTCCACCCCATCCCTGCGCGATCGTAGGTGCAGATGCGGGTGGTCTTGGCGACGTCGGGCTGCACCCAACCCCAAGAGGCAGACATATCGCCCCATCCGGATTCAATCACCACCGTAGGGCTGCCCGCGCCCACGCAGTTGATGTGCAGCCGATACCCGCCGACGTCGACCAGTTGGCCGGGCGGGGGGAAGGCCCGCAGGTCAGCGGCCTCCGCCGCCGACTCATAGACCGCCCCGGCCAGCCCGAGGACAATGATCAGTCCGATCATTACGGCCAGGCCCCTGCCGATCCGGCGCAGCACCCGCCGCCCCCTGGGCCAAGCGCGGGAGGTGGGGGCCGTCGTGGTGGGAAGAGATGTCATCATGATCTCCTTCTGTGTGTATGGATTCCCGCCCAGCGAGCGATCAGACATGTGTGGCTCGTCCGCGCTGCCTAGCAGGGCGGAGCGCCCGACGGCGACCAGGGTCAGCCCCAGATCGCGCATCTTGTCGATCAGGCTGTAGAGCGCGCTCTGATCGCGACTCGACCCTTCCAGCGTGGTGGCCCCGTCGGTCTCGTGGGTGATGGTCTGTCCGTCGAATCAGCTCGACCAGCTATCATCGAGATGCTCATTGATCGGGATGGAATAGCGCAGGGCCATGGTCATTCCCATCTCGCTCCCGTGCATCACTTTAGGAAGCTGACCACTGCATGCGTGTCTGGCGGAGCGTGCAACTGCTCTACCAGGAGCCTCTCAGCACGTTGATTCCGCCGCGCCACCACAACCCGCGCATGGTGCGTTTCTGTCGCACGGCATACACAATAAAAAAGACGCCCAGGCCAAGCCCCAACACCACCGCAATCACGCTGGCTTCGATCCCAAACGCGCCACCGGTCAGCCAGGGATTGCCCTGAATGAGCGGTTGAAACAGGCTATCGGTCGGCGCGTCGGTGCCCGAGACCGCAACGCCGAAGATAGCGCCCTGAAGGAAATTCCAGGCCGTGTGCAAACCCATCGCAAACCACAAACTGCGTGTTGCCATATACGCCGCCCCAATTGAGCTACCGGCCTCCAACGCAATCGCGATGGCGCTCCACATCGTGGCGCTCGGGTTATTCAAATGCGAAAGTCCAAAAAACAGCGCGGTTATGGCCAATGCAATCCACGACCCAAACCCTTCTTCCAAAAACCGAAACAGTATGCCACGAACGAGTGTCTCTTCAAAAACGCCAACGAGAACGTGGAGTAAGAGACCACCCGCAAGCGCTTGCCCTACGACTGCGACACCGATAATGCGATAGCCGCCAAGTACTGCGAGGATGCCCACCGACGCGCAGAGGTATGCCGCGCCCACACCTGCGCCTTTGAGCCAGTCAATGCCAAGACGCCGCAACCGCAAGCCGATTTCTGCGGGATTACGCCGCTCAATCAGCCACGTCACAGCCAGAACCGTGAGCAAGGCGCACACGGCAAGCAGGCCTACCGAGACCATTGGGCTGATCTCGATGGACATGGCTTGAAGCCCCGCCACCGTCGCGGCAGTCAGGAGACCAAAGCCAAACCACGTGATGAGCAATCGTGCTGTCCAATGCAACACGATGCGCCGCGCCAGCGGTAGGGGTATCGGAGGCGTGCTTTGAACGTCGAGCGGCGCGAGCGTCACCGTGTCATTGAATGTTTTCATCGTTCTCTCTTCATACCTGGCTGATAGCCGAGAAAGTGGGTACCGGATGATTCCCCGGTGCCCCTACTCGAACGTGAACCGCCAGAGCGCCAGCCCGAAGAAGGCCAGTGCATACACCAGTAAGAGACCGGCCGGAAACAGAACCGAGCTGAAACCCATTCCGCGCAGGATGATATTCTGGAACCCATCCATCGCCCAGGCCGACGGCAGCATGTGGCCAATGGACGAGAATGCCTTGCCGGCCACATCCAGCGGGAACCAGGCGCCGCCCAGCGCGGAGAAGAGGAACATGGCGCCCAGGCAGAGGACGATGACCTGGTCTTCTTTCCCGGCCAGGGCACCGATCAGGAGGCCAAGGCAGGCCGCCCAGAAGGCCAGGGCCAGCATCATGATCAGAATGGCGAGCGGCTCGCGCAGATAGTTTACGCCGAAGGCAAACTGGCCCAGGACGATCAGGATCGCTTCCTGGACAAAGACCACCAGGAACATGGCCAGGAGGTGCCCGCCGATGACTTCTGCGCGACTGATCGGCGTTGTCAGCAGGCGCTGGAGGCAGCGGTTCTTGCGCTCCAGGACAAGGAGCATGGCCGAGGTGATCAGGCCGAAGACCGAGAACTGCACGATCATGCCCGCCGATGATTGGGTGAACCCGTTGATGGTGACGCCCTGGCCGCCCAGAGCAGGCGTTCCGGTTGCCTGCTCGACCTGTACCGTAAGCGGTGGATTGCTCCAGGCCAGAACCGCACGCTGAAACGCCTCCTGGAACGCCGTCTGGCGGGCGGCGTCACCATCGAACCCGATCCGAGACTGGTATGCCTCCACACTGATGTGCGCGCTCTCTACGGCACCGAACAGCCGCCCAGTTACGGTATCAAGGGCGGTGCGGGCCGTCCGGCCCGACGGCGTTTGCTGATTCATGATCACCTCCAGGCTGATCGGCTGGTCGGCGCTGACGGCCTGGCTATACCCGACGGGAACGCGAACAACCGCCACCAGGTCACCCTGCTCGCTGCGATCAGCTGCCTGCTCCGCCGCTTCCTGGTCGAGGCGGATGGGGCGGAGCACCTCGGACTGCCCGATGAGTTCCTCCAGGCTGTCGCTCAGCTGCCCACCCGGATCCTGGTTGATCAGCCCGATGGGCAGGCGCGGGTCGCGCTGACGATCCCCGCTCCTGACGGGGCCAAAGACCAGGCCAAAGAAGATGGTAAAGAGCACCGGCATAATCAGGAGGAAGAGCGCTGATTTCCCATCCCGCAGGATCTGTTGGATATCTTTGGCGGCGATAGCAAGCATACGCATGATGATCCTCACAATCAGGCATCAGGCATCAGGCAAAGCGTCTGCGGAAGAGGACGATACCCACGACGAGGAAGGCAGACCCCATCACCAGCATCACGACCACCGGTACGAGGGTCTGGCCAACCCCGGCGCCGGATAGCGCAAGCTTCCAGCCCTGCAACGCCCAGCCCTGCGGTGTCATCAGGGCCACTCGATCAAAGCTTGCCGGGATAGTGGGCATAGCCGTTGTGAACAGGCCGCCCAGCATACCCGTCAGGGTCATCACCCCGCCGAGCACCGGGCCGGTCTGGCGGGAGCTCGTGATGAGGGACATCAGCATGACTCCGAAGCCGGCCGATGCGACAATCAGGCCGAGCGAGACCAGCATGACCGTCGCAGCCTGGCCCCACTGGATGCCAAACAGGAGGAGCGATGCCAGCACCAGGACGGCAACCTGGATAGACAGGGAGACCATGACCCCAATGAACTTACCGCCCAGAATGACTGACAGGCTCGTCGGTGTGCTGAACTGGCGTGCCAGGGTGCCCTGCTCTGCTTCGCGGATGATGCTTTCCGCACCGTTCCCGCCCATAAAAAAGACGAAGAAGACCAGCATACCCGCCATGATCGGGCCGATACGGGCTGCGCCCTGACTCTTCGGCTGGGCCGCTCCGGTGGGCGCGACAACGGCCAGCCGGGGAACCGCCGCACCTTCGGCACCATGCTCATCAGATTGGAGCCAAGCGGTGTACGCACGAACAATGGTGTCCTTGATGGCCTGGTCTGCCTCTGCTCCGGCCGCGCTCAGCCCGTCCGCCGTCACCTGGCCGGCAATCTTCGCCCCCGAGAACCCATCCATAAAGCGGCTAACCAGGTCCTTCACGATGCCTGGGCCAATCGCTAGCGTAGGATCTCGGTAGATGACGACGGTGGCGCTGCGATCGGGGGAGGTGGCGGCTGCCGTAAAGTCAGGCGGGATGATGATTGCCACACCTGCCTGCTGCTCATCAACCGCCGTGCGCGCACTGGCTTCGTCAGCAGCGAGGGTGACCGTGAGCACGTCGGAGAGGGCTTGACCCTGAAGAAAAGCGACCAGCAGCTTGCCTGCCGCGAAGCCGGGGGCGGCCCCAACGGGCTGGTCAAGGTTCACCACCTGAACGCGGGTCACCGGTAGAGTGAATGTGTCGGTTCCGCTGGTTCGCCCGCCAAAGGCAAAGGAGAGCAACCCGGTGATCATCAGCGGAGCGCCGAACATCATCACCAGAGAGAAAACGCTCTGGAAGATGTGCGTGAGATCTTTGGCAGCGATCGTGAGCGTCTTCATGGTTCATCCCGTAATGCTTTGCCGGTCAGGTGCAGAAAGACCGCCTCGAGGTTCGGCTCCTCGATCATGACGGAGGTGATACGCACGCCAAACGGTGCGGCAGTCTCAAACAGGCGCGGCAGGACGAGGTTGCTGTCGTCAACCAGTACGGTGAGCCGGCTGTGGTCTGCCAAGAGGCTGTGAATACCCGCAATGCTCCGCCAGCACGCTACCAGGGCATCAGACTCGGTATCCAGCGTAAGATCGAGGCGGGTTCGCTCGCCGACGAGCCGGATCAACTCGGCGTGGGTACCACAGACGATCACCTTCCCCTGGTCCATGATCGCGATCTGGTGGGAAAGCTCCTGCGCCTCTTCCATGTAGTGGGTGGTGTAGAGCACGGTCATCCCCTGCCGGTTCAGCTCCTTGACGTTATCCAGGATGTGCCGCCGGCTCTGCGGATCGATGCCCACGGTCGGCTCGTCCATGATGATCACGTCCGGCCGGTGCAGCAGGGCCGCGCCGATGTTCACCCGGCGCTGCATCCCGCCCGAAAACGTTCCGGCCTTGTCGTTCTGGCGCTCGGTGAGGCCGATGATCTCCAGAATCTCAGCCACGCGCTGACGCAGGGCGATGCCACGCAGTCCATACATCTTGCCCCAGAACTCCAGGTTCTCGCGGGCAGACAGATCCAGATAGAGGGCAATATCCTGAGGAACAACCCCAAGACAGGCCTTCACACGCTGAGGGCTCTGGCGAATGGAATGCCCACAAACATAGGCATCGCCCTGAGTCGGCTGGAGCAGGCACGAAAGCATCGCGATCGTCGTGCTCTTCCCTGCGCCGTTCGGCCCCAGAAGGCTGAAAATCTCGCCTGCACGAACCTCAAAGCTTACCCCACGAACCGCAGAGACCGTGCGGAACTGCTTCTGCAGATCCTGGGCGCGAATGGCTACTCCGTCAGGCATTGATGCGCTCCTTCAGCAGCATGAAACTGCGCTTGTTGATGCGTTGGTACCGACCGCATGCCCCTAGAGATGGGAAGCAACAGCTGCTGCGGTGCGGGCCGGACGGGCCGGACGTCTGCGGATGATCCATTCGGCCACCGCCAGATTGATCACCCAGGCCGCGCCCATCAGCAGCGCACGGAGGAACTCGCTCGGCGGGCCGACGATCATTTCCCCGACCATCAGGATGAGTGCCTGCGTGCCCGCGCCCATGCCGATGGCGTAGCCGCGCAGCATCCAGTCGCCGTGCGCGGCAAAGTCCCGCTGCCAGATCGCGGCGACGCCGAGGAAAATCGAAAGGAGCATCGCCGACCCGAAGAGCAGCCGCAGGCCATAGAGGATCACCCCGTCGCCCACAGGCCAGGGATAGAACAGAGTCATCCACAACCCTGAAAGCGCAGCCGTCAGACCGCAGGGGATCAGCAGCCACCCGGCGATGCGGTGCCAGGCGTGCCGCCGTCGGCGCAAGCCGGGGACGAACTGAAACGCGCCCAGGATGGCATAGAGGCTAACGCTGACAATGTGCAGCACCACCGGCAGAGGCGAGGCAAAGAACCGGATGTTGGCCGGGGTGATCACCGCGCCGCCGGCCAGTTGCGTCAGGCGGTGTGCGCCGCCGGCGAGCGGAATACTGCTGAGTACTATCAGCGCGGCGACGACCCACGGTGCCTTACCTGCCTTTGCCGACGCTCTGGGTTTCGGGGGC
>CAIRDL010001039.1 GCA_903877345.1 uncultured Oscillochloris sp.
CCTCGATCGTCGCCGTGGCGTCGACGGCCAAGCGCAAGACGTCTTCCAACGATCCGTGAACCCGCTGCACAATCCGCGCTAACAACCATGCGCCAGGTTCTTGGCGACCGCTCTCAATGCGCCAGATGCTATTTTGGGTCGTGCCGATCTCTTCGGCCATCTTGGCGCGCGTGAGGTGCAGCTGATCGCGTAATGTTTGGAGATAAACCCCGACCGCATTCGTACTCATACCCCCACTATACCGCACATGCTACGATTTTGTCTACATGGGCGTCGCCCCTTGCAAGAACGCCAGAGATGCCGTATAGTAGCTCTACTGACTTGTAGAAAGAGACCCCCATGCCTACGGACAGCACCCACATCGTCAACATGATCCTGAACGAAATTCGCGCCCACGAAGGTATTTCGAGTGACGCGATGATCGGGCAACACCTCGGGGTGTCCGGGCAGGCCATCTATCGGTGGCGGAAAGGGCAGATCACCAAAATGATGCGTGTCCTGCTTCCGTATGCTATCAACTGCCCAAGGCACCCGCTGAAACGGGTCGCCTAACCCCCCCCCATGCGCCGTCCCACGAGGGCCGCTGGCCGGTGCGGCGCGGAGAAGCACCGCGTGCATGATCGCCAGATAGGACGCCGTTTCGCCTACACAAGCGTAGAACCATATACCAAGAAGATCCCTTCCCAATGCCATCCCGCCCACCCCCCAATGCCTGCGCCGCCATGACGACCCGGCCGTCGCCTGCACGCACCGACGCCCCCGTCCGGTGGCCCCGCGTGACCGCACGGCGCACCGCCCCGCCCCCGTACGCCGCCGGTGCGCTGCCCGTGACCGGCGCGCTGCCGAGCGTGCCGCCCTCACCCGCGAAATCGCGACCGCGACCGGCAGCGCCGATGCGGCAAGCCTCGCCAGCGACCTGCTCGACGACATCTTGGCCTTCGCCGCCAGGTGGGACATGGCGGCGATCCTGCGCCGCACGATCTGGCACGCCGCCGCCGCACGCGGCCCCGCCCGGTGCGCCTAGCGGCGTGCCCCCTACGCACGACCCCGTGCAGAGGAACCTCATGCTGCTTCCGCCTGATCACGACCCGCTGACCGCGTGCGCCACCGACGCCCCCAGCGTCACCCACCTCGACGACCGGCAGCGCATCCTGGCGGCTGTCCGTGCCGTGGCCGCCACGCCTGCGGTGGTGACCCACTTGCCTTGCCGACAGGTCAGTCACGCCCGCGATCTGGCGCGGGTGTGACTGAGGTAAAGCGGGTGGCTAGTGAGTGGGTAACATTGCACGGGCTGCGGCCTCAGAATCAACCCCCATCGCCAGAAGCTCCAGAAAGCGATTGAGCCGAGCAGCGACATCGTCCGGGGAACTTCGCGCCTCCTCGACGATAGCCTCGACAGGTGCTTTGATCCACGCCCGTGCGAGGGCCGCGCCCTCTTCGGCGGTCGCTGCATCCTGAATATTCGCCACTTGCTCAAAGGAGCCGCACAACACTCGTACCGCCCGCAACAGGTACGGGGTTTTGATGTCCTTCGTATCACCCATTTCCCAGCTCTTGTATGTGCGTAGATTCATTCCAATAGCATCAGCAAGATCCGGCTGTGTGATTTTCCGCCCTTGCCGCAGCGTGCGAATGTAGGCACGTAGGGCGTCTGCAGATTGTGCCGTGCTGGTTGACATGGTTCCCCTCCTCATTTCTCCTATTCTAGCGCCGTGCAACTTCCTGCACAAGTGTCAAATGCCCCCTCAATCCCCTTGAATTATCCAAGAAGATGTACTACAATCGTGGAAATTCTTTCACCGACGGGAGATCGTATGGCCACATCAAGCCGTTTATCGCAGTTCAGTGCGACTCTAGGACAACGTGGCACAGCACAATCCACTAGCGAGATGCAGGAAGCGCGCTGGCGCTGGCATCCCGGCAATGACCTCGTCGTGTTTCGTGACCCGGCAGGCATCCTCTGGCTCGCCGATGGCTTCCATCGCCTGGAGGCCGCGCAGCGGGCGGGCAGCCTCACCGTGCCATGCGACGTGCGTCTCGGATGGCAGCGCGACGCGGTGTTACACGCGTGTGGCTCGAACGCGAACCACGGGCTGCGCCGCTCACGTGACGACGTGCGGCATGCCATTGACATCCTGTTGCGCGACCCAGAGTGGGGCCAGTGGAGCGACCACGACCTTGCTCGACGGGTGGGGTGTTCTCCACAGACGGTTACGGCCGTTCGGCGGGAACTGGTCGTATCTGCTCAAATTGAGCAGATAGACCGTCGTACCGTCACGCGCAACGGCACAATCTACACGCAAGCGGAGCGCTATGAACCCCCACGCGACGGGACTCCCACCGCGAACGAACCGCCGACGCAGGCGCTGGTGCCGCCTGAATTCGACGTGCAGCAACAGCGCGTGGCGACCGCTGGCGGGAGCCTCACCCACAACGGGGATGTCTTCGTCCTTATTGCCCCCGATGGCACGGTCAGCGAGCATCGCACGTGGCTGAGCGTACTGAACCGGCTATGGGCGTTCGCCCGCCCTGGCGATGGCGAGGATACCGCGACCATCCATGACGCACAGGCCGGCGAGCGACATGCCATTGCCATCCTGTTGCGCGACCCAGAGTGGGGCCAGTGGAGCGACCACGACCTTGCTCGACGGGTGGGGTGTTCTCCACAGACGGTTACGGCCGTTCGGCGGGAACTGGTC
>CAIRDL010001040.1 GCA_903877345.1 uncultured Oscillochloris sp.
CCAGCACCAAGCCGACCAGCCACCAACCCCCTTGCCGTGTGGCATCAGCGCTTGCGGGAAGCGGTGCGCCGCATCGCCAGTGAGATCCCGCTACAGTCAACGGCGACCCAGGAGATCAGCCTGGGTTGGGTCGTTGAGCAGGTACGGGCGGGGCACGCCGATACGGTTGAGGCGCTGCTAGGCCAACCCTTGATCAGCCCAACGAGCGCCTTGCGCGCCCAGATCGCGCTCTTCAGCGAGACCAGCCAACACGAACGACTGATCGCCCTAGTCGAGTCGCGGCGGCGTGAGGTGCTGGCTCTACCGACCTCGGGGTTGCTCGCCGAGCAGATCGTGAACGCCTACCTAGCCTTTGGGCGAGCCAACGCCGTTGAGGATGCGTTCCACAGCGCCCAACGCATCGCGCAGGCACTCCTGCCCGAACTGGAGCGGCTGCACCAGGCTGAGGGTGTGCGCGAGCTTTTACGCCAGGGGCTTGGGCCGATCACCCCGCCGCCCGAAGCTGCCACTCCAACGCTCAGCGAACAGCTTGCAGGGATCGTCCAAGTGGCCCCGGCAGCGCAGATCGCCGCCCTGGAGCCGCTGCGTGCGGCCTACGCCAACGCCGTCGAGATCCAGCTGGCCCTGGGATCTGCCTACGCCGCTACGGGCCAGGTTGAGGCCGCCCTTGACGTGTACGCAAGCATGACGCCGCACGACGATGGGGAGCGCACCGAAATGTCGAGGCGGCGCGCTGAGCTCCTGCTCGCGGCTGGGCGCTACCGCGAGGCGGCGGAGCAACTGCCACCCGCCGACGATATGCCTCCGGCACTGGCCGCACTACGCGGGGCTGCGCTCTACTGGCTGGGCCGCTCAGGCGAGGCACGTGAACTTCTGGAGCAGGCATGGCAGGCGGGTGAGCGCCAACGAGGGTTGCTCTTGCCCCTGGCCCGCAGTTGGGTCGCCGCTGGGCAGGATGAGCGTGCGTTGCACCCCTACCGACTGCTGCTCGACAACGCGCCCGAGGTCTTGGCCCCAGCGGATCTTGCTCACCTCGCGACGGGTCTCTACCTTGGTCGCCCAGATGACATTAGCGCGGCGCAGATCGCCGACCTCTGTGACCGATATGTTCAGCAGGGTGGCCCGGCGACGAGGGCAGAGCAGGAAGTTACCGCTATCTTGCACCTGCGGGCCGTGTTAAGCGGTGGCGTAGATCACGCATAGGCCATTGAAAACGCAGCGGAGCGCACCATGAAGAGCCGACCGCACCCCGTAGTCCTGCTCCCCGGTATGATCGTTCGTTTTCCGACGGACATTGAGGATAGCCCGACCGACTTTCGTGAATTCCGCCTCGGGCGCATTGAGGAGCTTGATCAAGGGGCTTGTAGCGCCACGATTCACACCTTGATCTATGACCTGAGCGAGCCTGATGCGACCGGCGATGTGAAACACCCAAGGCTAAAGCTCTTGGGCTTCCTGCTTCATCGACTCGTGCCAATCCTGACGATTGGGCTTACCAAGTCTCCACAGGCGTTTTGTGTCTCGGCGTCTCCCGCCGCGACATGTCTACCAGCAGAGCACTTGTGACCAG
>CAIRDL010001041.1 GCA_903877345.1 uncultured Oscillochloris sp.
CGCAGTTGGCGCGTCGCCTCCAGGCCATCCATTTCCGGCATCTGGATGTCCATCAAAATCACATCCGGGCGCGCTTCGTCAACCCTGGCGAGCGCCTCGCGGCCATTGCGCGCGACTACCACATGGTAGCCCCGGTCTTGCAAGTAATCACTGATGGCGTTGATGTTGATTTCGTTGTCTTCAACGAGCAAGATCCGCTCATTGACCGGGGGTGGCGTGAGCGGTACGGCGATGATCATCGCTTCGTGGGCGGTTTCCGGCCCAGCACCCACGACCCCCAACGCCCGCCGGATGGCTTCGCGTGAAGTCGGCTTGACCAGATACTCCGCCGCGCCCGCCGCCAGCCCCTTCGTCCGCTCGTCTACCACCGAGACAATGATCACCGGAATCGCGTGCAGCTGCGGATCAGCTTTGAGTTGCCGCAACACGTCCCACCCCGATTGACCCGGCATCTGCAAGTCGAGGAGAATCACATCAGGGCGAAGGTTGGCGACTTGCTCGAGCGCACCCTCGCCCTGTGGATGGACGACGGCATGAATGTGGAGTTCCTGGAGGTAGCGCACGAGTTGCTCCCCCGCTGTGTCCACATCCTCAATGACGACCGCCGAGTGCATGGGAAGCGAGGCGGTTGCAGAGCGGCGCAGCGTTTCTAGCGGCGCGGGCGGAGTGTAGGGCAGCGCGACGGTAAAGCAGCTGCCCTTGCCGAGTTCGCTCGCCACCGTGACACCACCGCCGTGTAATTCCGTCAGGCGGTGTACTAGGGCCAATCCCAGCCCCGTGCCTTCGTGCTGCCGACTCAGGCGCGAGTCAAGTTGGACGAAGGGCTGAAACAGTCGTGCCATCCCCGCCGCATCCATCCCGATGCCCGTGTCCTCCACGACAAAGCGAATCACCCCCGCCTCAGGGTCAGCGTTGACCGCAAGGCTAACCCGCCCGCCTTTATTGGTGAATTTGACTGCGTTGCTCAACAAATTCACCAAAATCTGCTTCAGTCGCCTGGAGTCGGCATGCATCCTTGCCAGTTGGTTATTTTGTTGGAAGGCTAATTGGAGTTGCTTTTTCAGGGCTAATTCTTTGACAAATAAAAGACTGGCCTCACACACCTCGGAGATCATAAAAATATCACATTGAAGTTCCATCCGCCCCGACTCTACTTTTGACAGATCGAGAATGTCGTTAATCAGCGCGAGCAAATGGTGCCCACTGGCTTCGATATTATGGAGCGCGGCCTGTTGGCGTTCGTTGAGCGGGCCACGGAACTGCTCCAACAAGCTTTCACTAAGGGCTAAAATGGCGTTGAGCGGCGTACGCAACTCGTGGCTCATCGTGGCAAGAAACTCATCTTTGGCCCGCACCGCCCGCAACAGTTCGCTGTTGGCGCGGCTAAGGTCGGCGGTACGCTCCTCGACCCGGCGGGCCAACGAGTTGCGCTCCGCGATCAGCGCTTCCTCCGCGTGGTACCGTTCGGTGACATCGCTAAAGAAGCCGACGAGGAACGCTTGCCCCTCCAAGAGGGCCGCCGTGGCCTTGAAATCGGCGTAGAAAATGCTCCCATTTTTGCATTGACAGCGAATGCCAGCGACCAACTGTTTTTCGCCCCGCGCTAAGGCTTCAAATTCGGCAAGAACGTGGGACAGCGCCTCCTGTGGATGCAAGTCGCGTACCGTGAACTGGCGGAATTCATCGGGGGTGTAGCCGAATAACGTACACATCGCCGGGTTGATGTACTGGAGCGACTGATCCGCCATACGCATCGCGACGATACCCTCGTTCGTCCCCTCGAAGATCACCCGGTAGCGCGCCTCGCTCGCCCGTAGCGCGGCTTCGGCCTGCTTTTGGGCCGTAATGTCCCTCCCGGTCGAGACAAAATGCGTGATGACGCCGTCCTTGTTCCGAATAGGCGTAATCGTTTTAGCCTCGTAATACAGATCGCCATTCTTCTTGCGATTCCGCACCTCACTCTGGTACGACTCGCCCCGCAAGATGGTAGCCCACAGACGCACATAGATGGTTGGACGCTCCAAGCCCGACTTGAGGATGCGTGGGTTTTGGCCGCGCACCTCGGCGCTAGTGTAGCCAACCTGGCGCTCAAACGACGGGTTGACGTACTCGATGTTGCCTTGCACATTGGTAATAAC
>CAIRDL010001042.1 GCA_903877345.1 uncultured Oscillochloris sp.
CTCCCAATCCTGCACCCATACCCTTACCCAAAACATTCTTTCTCGGTCGAGAAGCATACAGAAGAGGGCGGTTGCGCGGTTCTGATGCCACATCCGGTATGACTTCTGCTACACGCTGGCACGGTCACACCGCTGCCAGAACGGTTCTTTTGCCACAAAAGAGCCCAGAGAACGCAAAGAATCGTGGGAGAGTCCATCACCCACCTTTCTGTGGGCGTTCGTTTGTTCATCCTCCGAATCATACCCGCAAAAGGTGTGTGTCTTTTGGGCACCCTCCTGACTTGGCTCATGCCCTATGGGCGGTGATGGAACACCCTCTTGCCGAGTAGTGAACAGCTTGTTATACTTGGTTAACCGTTTGATAACAATCTTTTATCTCCAAGGCGAGCTATGAGCGTGGACGAAGCGAAAGTGGAAGATGCCGCCGATCCGTCCGTGAGCTTCAGATCGCCCTATTTTAACCGCGAGCTTAGCTGGCTGGCGTTTAACCGACGTGTGATCGAGGAAGCCATTGACTCCCGCAACCCGCTGCTTGAGCGGGTTAAGTTTCTTGCCATTTGGGCCTCGAACCTTGACGAATTTTTCATGATTCGGGTCAGCGGTATCAAGCAACAGATTAGCGCTAGGGTGCAAAAACAGTCGCCTGATGGCCTCACCCCCACGGAGCAACTGGCCGCCATCCGCCGCGTGCTGCTCCCCGCGCTCGAAGAGGAGCGCACCCTCCTACACAGCGAACTGCTGCCCGCCTTGCGCGAACACGGCATCCAGATTTACAACTACGCAGACTTGAACCACCAGCAACGCGAATGGATGCACGCCTACTTCCAGCGCCAAGTCTTCCCCGTCCTTACCCCGCTGGCTTTCGATAGCAGTCGGCCCTTTCCCTTCATTTCAAATTTGAGCTTGAACCTCGCGGTGGTCATTCAAGACCGCGAAAAGGGTGAGCTCTTTGCCCGCGTGAAGGTGCCTGAGGTGCTGCCGCGCATGATTCCGTTGCCAGTTGACCTCTGTAGCGCGCCCGGTGATGTGTCGAGCGGACGGCAGGCGTGCTTTGTTTGGCTCGAACAGGTGATTGCGGCCCATTTGTCCGCGCTCTTTCCGGGCGTCGAGGTGATCGAAAGTCATCCGTTCCGGGTCACGCGCAATGCCGATATGGAGATCGAGGAGGATGAGGCCGACGATTTGCTCGAGACGATTGAACAAGGGGTGCGGCGGCGGCGTTTCGGCGAGGTGGTGCGCCTAACGGTTGATCGCCTGATGCCTGAGCGGATTGTTGGCCTGCTCTTTACTAATCTGAAGATTGACCCCACCGACATCTACACGGTACGCGGGCCACTCGGGCTTGCCGACCTGATGGCGCTGACGCATCTCGACCGCCCGGATCTGAAGGCGAAGCCCCATGTGCCGGTGATCCCCGTTGCGCTGCGGGGCAGTGCCGACATCTTCGAGACCATCCGCGCTGGTGATGTGCTGCTCCATCACCCCTACCACTCCTTCTCGCCGGTGATTGATTTTATTCACGCTGCCGCCGAAGATCCTCAGGTGCTCGCGATTAAGCAGACGCTCTATCGCGTTGGCAGCAATTCGCCCATCGTTCACGCCCTGATGTACGCCCGTGAATTGGGCAAGCAAGTGACGGCGGTGGTCGAACTCAAAGCTCGTTTCGATGAAGAAAACAACATCATTTGGGCGAAAGCACTTGAGCGGGCGGGTGTCCATGTGGTCTATGGGCTAGTCGGCGTCAAAGTTCATGCGAAGCTGGCGCTGATTGTGCGTCAAGAACAAGAGGGTATTCGCTGCTATGCCCACCTTGGCACCGGTAACTACAACGCTGGTACCGCCCGCGCCTACACCGATTTGGGCTTGCTGACCTGCAATGAAGACATCACCGCCGATGTGGTCGAGCTGTTCAACTCGCTGACGGCCTATGGCCGCCGTGACAGCTATCGTAAGTTGTTGGTTGCCCCAGTGACGATGCGGCGCTGTCTGATTGAACTGATCGAGCGTGAGATTGTGCGCCAGGAGGCGACAGGCAACGGCCATCTGATCTTCAAGATGAATGCGATGGTTGATCTGGAGTTGATTGACGCGCTTTACCGGGCCTCACAAGCGGGGGTGCGGGTTGATCTGATTGTGCGTGGGATGTGCGGCTTGCGTCCCGGTGTGCCGGGGCTGAGCGAACACATTTATGTGCGGAGTATCGTGGGGCCGTTTTTAGAACACCACCGCATCTACTACTTCCACAATGGGGGCAACGCCGACCTTTATCTGGGCAGTGCTGATTTGATGGAGCGCAACCTCGACCGCCGCGTGGAGGAGCTTTATCCGCTCAACGACCCAACGTTGGCGCGCTATGTCCGCGAGACACTCCTCGCCACCTACCTCGCCGACAATGTGCGGGCGCGGATCTTGCGGCCCGACGGCACCTACGAGCGGGTGACCCCTGAGCCGCTCGGCGATGTGATTGATAGCCAGCGCCCATCGCGCATGATCCCGGATCGCTGAATGCGCCTCTTCATCGCCTTGGCGCTGCCGGCAGCCATTCGCGCCGAACTCGCCGCCACTCAGTCCCGGTTGCACGGCCACCCGATGCGCTGGGTTGATCCGGTGGGCTTTCACTTAACCTTGCAGTTTCTTGGCGAGGCTGCCGAGACGCTGGTGCCGCCGTTACTTCGCGCCTTGGCCGCCATCCCGACCGAACCGTTCAGCCTCACCCTTGGCGGCGTGGGCAGATTCCCCAATGTCGGTCAGCCCCGCACAATCTGGGTTGGTCTCAACGGCGACACGACCGCGCTCTCCCGACTCTATGAGGCCGTCATCACGACGACGGCCCCCTTTGGCTTCGCGCCTGATGTGCGGGGCTTCAAACCGCATTTGACTCTCGGACGCGCCCGACAGGAAGCTGCCGCCACGCACCTGTATGCGCTAGGTGAAGCGCTAACGCACGTTACGCCGCCTGCGCCGCTCGTGTGGGCAGCGGATCGCCCGGTACTCTTCGTGAGTAACCTTACGCCGCAGGGGGTCGTTTACACGCCCTTGGGCGGGGTTTGGTGATACGCGGAGGGCTAAAGCTCCTAAGCTTCCGCGCCTAAAGGCAAGCATCAGTGAACCGCCCACAGCCAGAAGTACTACCGCTAGTACCCTAGGCGCTCAGGACTATCAGACTATTGTAGGTGTTCTGTCAGGATCATATACTGCGAAGTGTAGGACATACCTATAGTCTCAAGTCTAAACCAGAGGGGAGGTGAAACCAAATGCTGCGCAGCTTCTTCGCTAAGGAGGAAGGTCAGGGCCTCGTAGAGTACGCTCTTATTCTCGTGCTCATTGCTATCGTTGTTATTGGTATCCTGACCCTTATTGGCGGCCAGGTCGGCACGGCCTTCTCCCGCGTCAACAGCGGTCTTGGCGCGTAAGCGCGGTCTCAGCTAGGCTAGTTCGTTGTCTCGGTCAGTACGCTACCGTTTCATTCGCCATAATAGTATGAGGGAGCATTCCAATGCTACGCAGTTTCTTCGCTAAGGAAGAGGGCCAGGGCCTCGTAGAGTACGCTCTTATTCTCGTACTCATCGCTATCGTCGTTATCGGCATCCTGACGCTCATTGGCGGTCAAGTCGGCACGGCCTTCTCCCGCGTCAACAGCGGTCTCGGCCAGTAAGCGCAGTTTTCCCTGACGCTGCTTGGTCGTCAAGGTTCGAAGGCTTGCTCAGCCGTTGATCGTGTGCTCTTTTTGGTTGGTTGTGCGCCCCCCGGTTTTCGGGGGGGCGCACGGCGTTTCCGGGGTACAATAGCTGGGGCGCGACCGTATGACCGGCAAGGAGTTTCCGTGACCGTACCTGACTTTGGGCGTAAGTGGTGGGCGTTGGCCGCAGTGGGCAGTGGGGTGTTGCTCTCGACCATTGACGGGTCAATTGTGAACATCTCGCTCGGCACGCTGGTGACGGCGTTTGACAGTAACCTCAACGTGGTCGAATGGGTGGTGTTGGCCTATCTGCTCACCATTACTTGTTTGCTGCTGCTGATGGGACGCTTGGGCGATATGTTTGGCAAACGGCGGGTGTATACGGCGGGCTTCGTCATTTTCACGGTGGCCTCAGCGCTCTGCGGGTTGGCACCCGGCGTCGGGGCGTTGATTGGCTTTCGTGTGCTACAGGCGGTTGGCGCGGCAATGGTGCAGGCGGTTGGCCCAGCCTTGCTGATTACGGCTTTTCCGCCCCATGAGCGGGGGACAGCCCTTGGGGCGATTGGTTCGTTCGTCGCAGCAGGCATCTTGGTTGGGCCAGCCCTGGGCGGCGTGCTGCTCAACATGGTGGGCTGGCAATCGATCTTTTATGTGAATATTCCGGTGGGCGTGATTGGCACATGGTTGACCTTGCGGAGCCTCCCGGTTGATAAGGCTGTGACGGGCAGGCAGACCTTTGATGTGGTGGGTGCGCTGCTCATGATGGCCTCGCTCCTTGGCCTGCTTCTGACGCTCACCGAAGGGCCATTGTGGGGATGGAACGACCCGCGTGTGTTGGGATTGCTCGCGCTTTTCGCGGTGGCTGGCGCTGGGTTTGGTGTCTGGGAGCTGCGTTTCCATAGTCCGATGATCAACCTGCGAATCTTTCGCAATGCGGCCTTCTCGCTTAACCTGTTGGCGGGCTTCATACTTTTTCTTGGGTTGGCCTTCAATCTGCTGCTGACGCCGCTTTTTTTCCAACTGGTCTACCACTTTGATTTGCAGACCACAGGCCTGATGCTCATGGCGCTGCCCTTGGCGCTCTCGCTGACCTCACCGCTGAGCGGGCGCTTGTCGGATCAGATCGGCCCGCGCTCGCTAACAGTCACTGGACTGGTGCTGGCAAGTCTGGGGTTGGTTGGGCTGAGCTTGAGCCACCCGACAACGCCGTGGGCGCAGATGCTGGCTTGTATGGTGCTGGTGGGTGCGGGCATTGGCTTGTTCCAGAGTCCGAATAACAGCACGGTGTTGGGCAATGCGCCCCCCGAAGCGTTGGGCGTGGCGAGTGGCATGCTGGCGGTGATGCGCACCCTGGGGCAGACGGCGGGCATTGCGGTGGCAGGGGCGATTTGGGCTTCACAGGTGATTGCGCTCAATGGTGCGCCGGTGACGCCAATCACGGTAGCCCCGCCGGAGGCGCTGGCGGGAGGCTTTGATGTGGCAATGCTGATCGCGGCGGGGCTGGCGGCGTTGGCGATCTTGCCCTCGCTGGCCGGTGGGCGGGCCGTGACGCAGCGGCAGGTTGCGCCGGGACGGGCAGATTAGACTTTAGATTTCAAATTGCAGATTTTAGTACTACAACGAGACTTCTTCTATTGCTGCGGCCACAGAAAGGCACAGAAGAACACAGAAAATCAGCTTTCTGCGCGATTTTGTGGACTTCTGTGGCAGAATAAGACGGCTTGTTATGCTTGATGCCCAAGGCAAACCGTTGCATAATCCACTAGGTTTTATGGATCGAAAATACCCCGTGCTGCTGGCGGTCAGCCTTGTGCTGCTGGCCTTGCTGCTGAGTAGCTGCGCGGACGGCCCGTTACTTGGCACGGTGACCGCCAGCGCGGCGCGCTATGCTCCCGCCGCGAGCACGAAGCCCTTGACAATCAGCTACACCGTGGGCCGTGAGGCTACGGTTAGTATTTATGTGCTTGATGGAGCGGGGACGCGCTATACGCTGCGGCAGGGGCAGGTGCGCCCCGCGAGTTCGAGCGCCTATGTGCTGCGTTTCGATGGCACGGTGCCGACGGACGACCCGGTGGTGCTGCGGCGCTTGTTGGCCCCCGGTGATTATCAGGTGGTGGTGGCGGCGCAGGGAACCGCTGGGCAACAGGCCGAACGTAGTCTGCCGCTGACGATCACTGGCTCCGTGTTGCCGCTGCCGGATGTGGCGAATCTGCTGGTCACGCCAACGACGATTTCGCCCAACGCTGATGCGATTGACGACATTGCCGAAATCACCTATCGCTTGCCGGTGAGCGCTACGGTTGATATTGCGGTCAATGCGCCGAACGGTGAAGTGATTCCGGTGGTGACCCGCGAGGAAGAAGGGCCCTTTGAGCAGCATCATGTGTGGAATGGCAAGCGGCCCAATGGTGCATTGTTGCCTGCTGGGGTTTATACCTACACCGTTCGGGCTGAGGATCTGTTGGGGAATGTGGTGCGCCGTGAGGGTCAGATCACGCTGACGGGGGTGGGACAGCCTGAGGCGCGCATCGTGGCGGCCTATATCGCACCGCAGCGCGTGATGCTCGGCGGGGTGGTCACGGTGACGCTGCGGGTACGCAACACGGGTACGGTGCCGATTCGTACCTACGGGCCGCCTAGTGGCTTTCAGTACAGCACCGACGAGGTTTTTTCTTCGGTGGAGGGTGGTCAGTTCACCGCGCAGGCTGGCGGCTTCTGGCGCGTTGGGGTTGATTGGGATGCTAATAGCGGCGGCGGGGCGAAGCGCTACCCGTTCCGTTGGGCGCTTTCGCAACGACCGCCGGAGCAGTGGGCGACGCCTGGGGTTGAGGATTTTCTGCGCCCTGGCGAAGAGGTTGAAATCGTCGGGCGGATCCAGATCTTGCAACGAGAGACGAAGCTGGGACTCTATGTTGGGCTGATCCAAGATGGCGTGGGCTTCTTCCAAGACCGGACGGCGCGCACGATTGTTGAGGTGGGGTTTTAGATTGTGGGGGTTGGGGGTTGGGGGTTGGGGGTTGGGGGATCGGGGATCGGGGATCGGGGATCGAGGGTTAGGGTACGGCGAAGCATCTTGATGCCAAGATGCTTCGCTGATGCTCAGCATGACTATTTGCGACCCCTTCACTGCCCGAGGCCCGCGACGGCAAGCATGATGAGGGTGAAGTTGTAGGTGCCGTGGACGATGGCGGCGGTGGTGGTGTTGCTGCGCTTACGCACGAGGCCGCAGACGATGCCAACTACAAAGACGACGAGCAGGGCGTCCCAGCTGTATTGGAGGGCGTGCAGGCTGACGAAGAAGAGATTGGAGAGAATGAGGCCGAGGCGGGGCTGGAGGACGCCGCGCACGGCTAGTTCCTCACCAAGACCGGCGACGACGCCGATGACGACGGCCCCGACAGGGTTGATGGCGAAGGCGAGGAGTTCGCCAAACGCCGCCGTGTCGGTCGCCGGCCAGCCCAGGGCAGCCCAGAGCCATGTGATGCCAACGCCAAGGAGTTGCACACCTCCCGCGAGGAGCAGGGCTGCAACGACGGCGAGGGCGCTTTGCCGTGCGGTGGGGCGCACGAGGCCCAAGCGCGCCAAGGCTTCGTGGAGGTTGCGCCTGACGCCGAAGCCGACGGCAAAGACGGCGGCGGGAATCGTCCAGATGAGGCCGTAGAGTTGGTCGCGGAGCATCCCGGCTTGGTCGCGGGCTTGGGTGA
>CAIRDL010001043.1 GCA_903877345.1 uncultured Oscillochloris sp.
ACATGGCAGCCCCTCCAAAGCTTCTAGCAACTCAGTGGGTGAATGCAGGTCGCCGCCAATCTTGGTCAGCAGCGTCACGGGACAGCGCCCCGCCACTGCCTCGCGGATCGGGTGAATGATTTGGCCCAGGTTCATTTCGGGGACGAGCAGCGCCTGGACGTGGGCGGCCCAACGGGCCACGATTTCTTCGGGGAAAGGCCAGATGGTGATCAGGCGCAACATGCCAACTTTGATGCCGCGCCGCCGTCCCTCCTCAACTACGTCGCGGCAGGTGCGGGCGGTGATGCCGTAGGCGATGATCGCCACCTCACAGTCGTCGGCGTAAAACTCTTCGTAGCGCACAATGGCGTCGGTGTGGTTCGTGATTTTGGCGGCCAAGCGGCGCACCAACTGGTCGTGAATTTGGGCGCTGGAGGTACGCGGAAGACCTTGCTCGTTATGGGTCAGGCCGGTGACGTAGGTGCGGTAACCGGAGCCGAAGGGGGCGAAGGGCGGCACGAGGCTGGCATCGGCAGCGAAGGGGCGGTAGTTGACGCGACTCGTGACGCGGGCGCGCTCGACTATTTCAAAGGTACCGGCTTCCGGGATAACCAACCGCTCTCGCATGTGGCCCAGTTCGCCATCAATAAAAAGCAGCACTGGCGTGCGGTATTGCTCGGCTAAATTGAAAGCAACGATGGTGAGGTCCAGGGCTTCCTGCACGTGAGACGGACAGAGCATAATGATTTCGTGGTCGCCGTGGGTGCCCCAACGAGCCTGCATCATATCGCCATACGCCCCGAGGGTCGGTTGGCCGGTGGAAGGGCCGGAGCGCTGCACATTGACGATGACACAGGGCGTTTCGGTCATAATCGCGTAGCCGAGGTTCTCCTGCATCAGCGAAAAACCGGGGCCGGAGGTAGCGGTCATCACCTTAGCGCCGGTCCAGCTTGCGCCGATGATGGCGCCGAGACTGGCGATTTCGTCTTCCATTTGGATGTAGCAACCACCGAGGAGGGGCAGGATTTCGGACATCCGCTCGGCGACCTCAGTGGCCGGGGTGATCGGGTAGCCTGCAAAAAAGGTACAGCCCGCGAGGATGGCCCCGTAGGCGCAGGCGTCGTCGCCCTGGACAAACTGGATCGTGCCGCCGAGGGCTTGCCGGACACGGTCGCTATAGGTGGACATCGGCGGCCTCCGTGATGGTAATGGCGAAATCGGGGCAGAGCAATTCGCACAGGCGGCAGCCGTTGCAACGCCCCTTGGGGGCCAACTCGGGCGGGTGAATGCCCCGCTTGGTGAAGCGTTCGGCCATGTGGAGGGCGTGGAGCGGGCAGTTCACGGCGCAGAGCCGACAACCCTTGCACCAGCGCTCATCAATCGTAATGGTGTGCATTGGCTCGCCTGTCTACTGACGGTGCTTAGTACTCCAACGAGACATCGCTTGATGATCGCACCACAAAGGCACAAAGCGCACCAAGGCCAAACTGGTAGGGTAGGTTCTGCATCTCTGTGTCCTTTGTGCCTTTGTGGTGCATGAAAAAGCTCGCTGTAGTATTAGAGATCGGAAAGCTCAGGGATAAACTCATCTTCATATTTTTCGATCAAAACCCCGATGATTTCCATACATGAAGCTAAGGGATGGACTTCGTTTTCACCAACCAGATCAACTAAGGTATCCAGGGTAGCGACTAGGCGCTCGTACTCCTGCGTTGTGTGGGGAACAAAGAGGACTTGGGTTAGGGAAGGCCAGACCGACCGGATGGTTTCTAGCTCTTGGGTGGTCATCATTTACTCCTTCCATGTTCCACCGTCAGCAGGATCAGCCTTGGGCGAAATCGGTAAACTGGCGCTTGTACGGTGACTGAAACGCCAAGACAATATCGCTCTTGGGGACGCCTTGGGCGACTAGACGATTAGCTACGCCTTCCTCGGTGCCATCGTGTTGAATCCAGATCTTCCCATCACGAATATCAATATGCAGGAGCATGCCATGAATGCGCTGCTGTTTATGCCAACCCACCCGCAAAAGTTGATAGTGATCATGGGTGTAGTCAACGATTAGTTCGACCTCAACTTCACCATACGCAGGCTTAAACGCACTATAGTCTTGTAAGATCTGTTCGATGTAGGCACGATATTGGGTTAAGGTATCCACTGTACGACCTCCTGGGGTTCGGGATCATATACAAGCAGTGGAAGTTGATACCGCTGGACAGATCGTTGTACGAAAGGGATGGCGAAAAAGGTTGAATAGGTATCAACTGGTACGGCCAAATAAAGTTTCCGCGTAGCATCATATGAATCTAAGGCAAGACGATAGTTTAAGCATTGTCCAAGGGCGACATGGAAATCAGAGACAAGTGATGGGCCAAGAAAACTCTTGATTTCTACTGCGATGCGCTGTCCAGCTCTTTCGGCTGCGAGTAACTTTTCTGCACCTAAATCAATGTAGAAATCAACACCGTCCACTTGAAGTGTGAGTGGATCGTTCGTAATGATCCACTGATCTTTGATCAGGGCGGCCCTGACCGCATGATGAAAAATGTCCTTTGCCGCCATCACTCTGCCTTTGGTATGTTGCAACTTTGAGAGGCGTAGAGACGCAAAATCTTGCGTCTCTACATCCCCCATCCCCCATCCCCCAACGCCTACAACGGAATATCCAGATACCGCTCCAGGGCTTCTTTCCCCCGGTAGTCGGGCAAAATACGCGGCGCGGTGCGCGTCGTCTCGACGCCCGCCTCGTGCAACATGTGCTCGTAGGTGTCTACATGGGCCAGGGTGAGCCGACCGGGGGCACGTTCGTGGGCGTAGGCGGCGGCGGCAATGCCCGCCCGCCGCCCAAAGACGTTGAAGTCGAGGAGCGAGTTGCCCATCAGGCGGTTTTTGCCATGCACGCCGCCCATCACCTCGCCGGCGGCGTAGAGGCCGGGGACGCTGGTTGCGCCGTGCTCGTCGGTGGCGATGCCCCCGTTTTGGTAGTGCAGCGTCGGGAAGACCAGAATGGGGTCGCGGGTCATGTCAATGCCGAAGCGCGTATACATGCGGAACATCGCCGGCAGCGCCGCCCGGATGGTGCCCGGCCCGTGGATGTGATCCACCATTGGCGAGTCGAGCCAGACCCCGTTGATGCCATACGGTGTCGCAACGCCACGCACGCGCTCTTCGCACTCGCGAATGAAGGCGGATGCCTCGACATCGCGGGGTTCCAGCGGAAAGACAAACTGCTCGCCATCACAGTTGACCGGCTGCGCGCCCAGGCCGCGTACCTTCTCGGTAATCAGCAGGCCCGCCATTTGCGCGGGGAAGGCCGCGCCCGTCGGGTGATACTGCACGGCGTCCAGATCCACCAGTTCGGCCCCGACGCGGTAGGCCAGCACCAGCCCATCGGCGGTCGCGCCGTAATGATTGGTGGTCGGGTAGCGCTGCATGTGCAAACGCCCCAAGCCGCCAGTGGTGATAATCGTCGCCCGGGCACGAATGATGTGGTAGCGTTTCGTCTCGAGATTGACCAGCACCGCACCCGCGACGCGCCCCCGTTCATCGCAGAGCAACTCAATGGCGGGCGAAAACTCGACCACGGGCAGGCCGAGGTTGCGGGCTTCGTCGCGCAGCACGCGCATAATCTCGAGGCCGGTGTAGTCACGGGCGGAGTGCATGCGGTTGCGCGAGGTGCCGCCGCCGGGATTCTCGACAAAATGGCCCTGCGGATCTTTGTCGTACATCACCCCCAGGCTCTCGTGCCACTGAATGATCTGCGGCGCATCTTCCACCAGCGCCCGCACCAGTTCGGGCCGATTGGTGAAGTGGCCGCCGCCCATCACATCAAGGTAGTGATGCGTCGGAGAATCTTGCGGGCGGTCGGCAGCCTGGATGCCGCCTTGGGCCATGGTTGAGTTGGAGTCGCCGTGGCGCAACTTGGTGGTGATCAGGATGCGACTCGGATCGAGACCGGCTTTCACCGCCCAAATCGCGGCCACCGTTCCGGCGCCGCCGCCGCCAATCACCAACAGATCCACATCGTTGTCAACCCGGCTCAAATCCAGGTTCGCCCGCACCAAGGGGTGCGCCTCAAACAGATCGGCCAACTCGTGGCTGACCACCATGCCTTTACTGGAGCCAAAGAGCACCGGGCGCTTTTCGCTGGCCTTGTAATCGGGGTGGAAGCGGGTCAACAACGCCTTGCGCTCATCCAAGCTCATCGCCGGGAAGGTGCAACCGAGCCGGGCCGGGCGGGTGCGCTCCACGAGGGCGATGCTCTGGCGCATTGCCTCCGGGTAGCCGTCAATCAACTCCATAGCTCATCCCTCGATCTCATCCTGGAAGTCTACCGGGTCAACCGCCGAATTATAGCGTCGGTTGGCGCTGAACGGCTCGCTGCCATCGGCGACCGCCTCGAAGCTACGCTGCTCATAGAGGGCGCGCAACTCGGCGGCGGACATGTGTACCAGCGCGTCCAACTCGCCCGTGAAGTGTCCCGCCACCAACTCTGCCACACGGGCGGCCAGATGCGGGGCCACCGGGGTGATGTACTTCCCGTAAATACGGCGGGCCAGTTGGGCGACCGCGTAGTGCTTGATGTCCGCCGGACAGCGGCTTGAGCAGATGCCGCACGAGATACAGTCAAACGAGAGCTTGGAGGTACGCTCGATGTCGCCCCGCAGCGCCGCCTGAATGTAGTCCATCACATGGATGCCTTGGGGGCAAGCGCGGGTGCAGGTGTTACAGGCGACACAGCCAGCAATTTCAGGGAAATGCCGCAGGATCGTGTTCGCCTGCGGCGTAATCGCCTGAAGATCATACGGCTTGGTCGGCAGCGGCATAAACGGCATCTGGATGAGGCTCATCCCGTCTTCAACCAGAGTCTGGCAGGCCAGGGCGGTGAAAAGGCGGTGGCTGCCATCACGCCGGTAGAGCGTCGGGCACGCGCCGCAGAAGCCGCCGCGACAGCCTGCGCCGCGCACGAGCTTGTAGCCGGCATACTCGATGGCGGCCATAATTGTCAGCCCGCTCGGCACACTGTACGGCTTGCCCATCAGCTGCATCGTAATCAGCGGGACATACTCGGTCATGCCGGGCCTCCTTTTGCGTGGATCAGGTCGTGCTGTTGGAGCAGCGGCAGCAGGTCAGTGTGATGGGCTTCTAGCCCCAATTCGCCCGGTTCCAGTCCAAAGGCGAGACCCATCAGTTGGGTGTAGTAGAAGACCGGCAGGGGCGCGGCGTCGGCGCGTTGGAGCGTGTCGAAGTTGAAGTGGCAGAGCGGGCAAGAAAGCACCAGCGCCTCGCCGCCCCGGTCGCGGGCCTGCGCCGCCGTCGCCGTGACGCGCTCCGCCACCAATGCTTCGCGGTCAACGACGTGATACGCGCCGCAGCACTGGGTCTGGAGCGGGCCTTCGACGACGGTAGCGCCCAGGGCCACCATCAGGTCGCGCAGCACGGTGGGGGTTTCGGGATCGTCAATGCCAACCTCGGACGGGCGCAACAGCTTGCAGCCATAGTAGGGATAGACGGTGAGGCCGCGCAGGGGGTGGCGCACCCGCGCCCGGATTTTCGCCATGCCGATGCGGTCGCGCAAGATTTGGAGTAGGTGCAGCACCCCGGCATCGCCGTTGTAGCTCAACTCACCGCTGCTGGTGGCGCTCATCGCTGCGATCTGGTCGGGATGCTGGCGGGCGAA
>CAIRDL010001044.1 GCA_903877345.1 uncultured Oscillochloris sp.
GCGGCGGTGTAAGACAAGTGAAAATTCTAAAACATCCCATCTGATGCGTGATGTGTGATGCGTGATGCGTGATCGGTCAGGATGCGGCCCGGTCACGGATCACGCATCATTTGTACGACCACGCCCTCTACCAAGGAACCCGCCGTGAGCCAAGCCATCCTGGTGCTGAACGCCGGTTCGTCCAGCCTCAAGTTCACCCTTTTCACCGCCAGCAATGGCGCACTGACGGTACGTTACAGCGGCATGATTGAGGGCATCGGCACTGAACCCCATTTCAAGGTTAAAGACGACACAAGCCGCGTGGTTTATGAGACGGGATGGGCGAATCCGGCGCAAGGGCAAGGACACGCCTACGCCCTCGAACAACTCGCCACGTGGCTCAACCCCCGGCTCCCGGCAGCCGGCTTGATTGGCGTGGGCCACCGCGTCGTTCACGGTGGCCCCAAGTACAGCGCCCCGATTGTGCTTAATGCCACGGTGCTGCGTGACCTTGAGGACTTTGTGCAGCTCGCGCCCCTGCACCAGCCCGCGAACTTGGCGGGCATTCACGCGGCCCTGGCTTTGCTGCCCGGTATCCCCAATGTCGCCTGTTTCGACACGGCTTTCCACCGCAGCCATCCCTTGGTGGCTGACCACTACGGCTTGCCCGCCGAATATTACGCCGAGGGCATTCGCCGCTACGGGTTCCACGGCCTTTCGTACGAATATATCGCCCGGGCGCTCCAGCATGTAGATCCGGTGATCGCCGAGGGCCACGTGGTCATTGCCCATTTGGGGAATGGATCGAGCATGTGTGCGCTGAGCGGCGGACGCAGCCACGACAGCAGTATGGGCTTTACGGCCCTCGATGGGCTGCCGATGGGCACCCGTTGCGGCCAACTCGATCCCGGCGTGGTGCTCTTCCTGCTCCAAGCGAAGGGCATGACGGCCAAGCAGATCGAAGAATTGCTCTACAAACGCTCTGGCCTGCTTGGACTGTCGGGCGTCAGCATGGATATGCGTAATCTCGAAGCCAGCACCGACCCACGCGCTGCTGAGGCGATTGACTATTACGTCTTTCGAATCATCCGCGAAGCCGGGGCGTTGGCGGCGGCGATGGGCGGTCTCGACGGCTTCGTCTTCACCGCCGGGATTGGCGAACATGCGGCGCAGATCCGCGAGCGGGTCTGTCGTGGCCTTGCTTGGCTCGGGCTCACCCTGGATCCAACGGCCAATGCCAGCCACGGGCCGCGTATCAGCACCCCGACCAGCAAGATCGCCGCCTGGGTCATTCCTACCGACGAGGAGCGCATGATTGCGCTGCATACCCTCAACGCGCTGCGTGGATGACAGAACGTTTACAGTTCTGTTACACGCACGTACGGCTTGCGTCGTATACTCAGCATGGCGTTATCTGGCATTTTCGTAAGGAGCGGCAGCTTAGTGATGCAGGGTTCCATCGCGGTTCGATCTCGCCGATCTTAACGTCTCCTCTTTTTTTTGCACTTATCGGACCAACAGAGATTCATCTGTCGGAGGCAGCCCATGAACACGCAACCCCCTTCGCGGGAAGCCGCACAACACCGCCGGAAACGTCGTCTGCTGCGGCGTGGTCAATCCATAGTTGAATATGCCCTGACCTTAGCCCTGATGGCCTTGGTGGCCCAGGGTACGATGCGGACGGTCTACCGGAGCTTGGCTACGGTGGTGACGAACCTCCGCAGTAGCCTGAACTCGGCGGACGACCGGACGCCCACCCCAGGGCCGTCGCCCACGGTGCGCTTTCCGCCCGACCCGCCAACGCTCACCGCTTTGCCCGCAACGGCGGTAGTGCCTGCAACATGTCTGATTCCTGACCTAAGCCACAGTGACATACGGTACCAAGCAGCGGTGGCTGAGTGGACCAACTACGGCTTTAACACAGTGCTGGCCAAGCCCGGCGGGAGGACCACCAACTTTATTGTTGGCTCCCAGTCGAAAGTGGCGGGTACTCAAGTGCTCTGTAGCGGAACCACGATGATCGTCTACCCAAAAGTATGTACGGTGCCTGATCTGGTGGGCCAACTCTTCATGACGGCCCGCGATGGGGCTTGGACAACCAGCGAGTTCTTCGCCGATAATTTGTCCATTGACACGGGCGTTGATACCGGTTA
This sequence comes from uncultured Oscillochloris sp., assembly GCA_903877345.1. Taxonomy (GTDB): domain Bacteria; phylum Chloroflexota; class Chloroflexia; order Chloroflexales; family Chloroflexaceae; genus CAIWXH01. Next base: position 2,133 of record CAIRDL010001044.1, read on the forward strand.
CCCAATTAGTGACCAGAGTGAGAATCCGGGAACCAACTTGGACTGCGACGCGACGATGTCCGTCACTCTAGTCGTTCCGACCCCGACGCGCACGCCGACGAGCACGCCGTCCAACACGCCGACCAAGACCGCGACGAGTACGCGAACGAACACGCCGACCAATACGGCAACCCGTACTCCGACGAATACCCGGACGAACACGCCGACCAACACGCCGACCAATACTCGCACGAATACACCGACCAAGACCGCGACGAATACCGCGACGAATACTCGCACCAACACACC
>CAIRDL010001045.1 GCA_903877345.1 uncultured Oscillochloris sp.
CGTGTAGAGCTGCTCAGCCCGCCGTTGATACGCCTCGGCGCTGGAGGGTGCAAGCCCCACCGCAGGAGCCAGCGCAGCGGTATGCGTCGTCTCCTCCTCGGAAGAACCCTCTTGCACCGCCGCGCCATCCGCATCCTCATCGCTATCCTGCCCAAGCAGATCCGCCGTCTGCGCGCCAATGGGAATCGGCAAGCCCTTGGTGAGCGCGTGGAGCACGATGGCATTGCGAAGGACATGGCGGTCGAGCGACTGAAGAAAGACCGCGCCGTTCGACTCCAGGCGCTTAAAGAGGTTGGTGCGGCAAAAGCCCATCAGCCGCTTGCCCGCACGGGAAAGATTATCGAGCAGCGGAGCCTCGGCGGGCGCAGCAAGCTGGCGCGCATTGGCCTTCAGGTAGTTCGCGAGGCCGTAGCGCGGCAGGGTCAGCGTCCCGATGGCCTCCACAACGGGCGTGTCATACAGCGTGCGGTAGGGGTCGTGCGCGTCCGTCGTCGCCACCGGCACCGTGCGCGGCACGCGGTCGGGGAAGTAGAACCGGGCGTGGTCAGGCAGTTCGAGATAGTAGCGCTGGCGCAGCGCATCAAAGGTCGCGTAGTGCTGCTTGATGAACGAGCGGGTGCGGCGCACCATAAACCGGCGCATCAACTCGCGCCAATCGTCGGCGTGGGGGCTGAACGTGAAGGCACGCAAGGTGCGCGGCGACACTTGGGCGCGCAGCAATTCGGCGTCACCACCGGCCCGCAGGTAGACCTCGGGGCGCACCCCCAGGTCGCGGTCATCAGGCAGGAACAGGCGTAGCTGGGCGCTGAGATCGAGGTAGGAGGTATTGTAGGGCGTCGCAGAGAGCAGGATGACCTTACACTCTTTTTCGCCAAAGGCATGGACGTATAGCAATCCTATTTGAGTTGTTGCGTGGAGTCGAGGCTTTAGCCGGATAGGGTCGCCTAAAGGCTCGACTCCTTTCCACAACCTGTGTAGGATTGCTATAGTCGGCGATGGCCTTGTAGCGCTGGCTCTCGGGGTTGCGGAGGGTGTGGGACTCATCAATGACGATCAGCTTGTAGCGGGCGGGCAGGTGCGGAAACTCCTTGTGGGCCATGCTAAAGGGAATAATCCGCGCATGCAGATCCCACGTCTCATTGTACTGCGCCCACATCGGCACCACGTTCTTGGGGCAGACAATCACGGGCCGCAGATTGAAATCATCGCGGAAGATGCGAACCAAGGCACTCGCCAGCATCGTTTTGCCGAGGCCAACGACATCGCCGAGCAGCACCCCGCCGCGCTCGTTGAGATGCCGGGCGGCAATCTTTACCGCTGCCTCCTGGAACGGGAAGAGCTTCCCGCGAAAGTCGGGGGGCAGCGAAAACGCATGCAGGCCGGCGCGGGCCTCCTCCGCCACGTGGTAGGCCATCTTGAGATAGATATGATAGGGACGGCGCTCCACCCCCGCCCAACTCTCGGTGAGCGCCGCGACAAGCGCATCAGCAATGGGGTAGGCGTGCTCGTCGTGCCAGCGCGCATCGAACCACGCCGCCAACTTCTCAGTATCCAAGGCATCGGTAAGCTTGGTATTGAGTTCGCCCTGGGCACGCAGGCCAGACATGGTGAGATTACTGGAGCCAAGGTACGCCGTAACCGGGTTATCGGGGTCGTCACGAAAGGCGAGGTAGAGCTTGGCGTGCAACTCGTAGCGCAGATGGAGCCGCACCTGCACCTTGCCCGCCTGGATCTGCTGGCAGAGGGTACGCAGGGCCACCTCATCGCTATTCGTTGGGGCCATACCGACGAGTTGCTGACGAAACGTGCGCGCAATCCGCGCCTTGAGTTGCGCGGCGCGGGCGAGGTCGAGGTCGAGCGCTTCCGCGCCTTGGCGCACCTGGCGACGCCAGCGCCGCAGTTCCTGATCGAGGCTCTCGCTCATCCCGATGAGGACGCGGCAGCATGCCGCATCACCGCCCGCGAAATGGTCAACCGCAGCGGCTACCTGGCCCCACCCGCTGAGGCGAAAAAAGCCGATGCAGAAATCAGCACGGTGGGCGTTTTCAAGCGTTTTGAGCAGCGCATCAACCAGCTTCTGGTTGATATTGTCGAAGATTTTGCTGGCCTGCTTGGGGAGGGACATGAGCAATTCCTTCAGGGGTTCTGAGGACAGACGGCAGACGGCAGACGGTAGACGGCAGACGGCAGACGGCAGACGGTAGCGGTCGGCGGTCGGCGGTCGGCTTGACACCCTAGACGGATTTATTGTACAGTAAATCTGTACACATGACGCCAGGAGGGGACAATGACCATTCAGACCACCTACACCCAAGCGCGGGCACAGCTCGCCGCACTGCTTGACCAAGTGACGGATGATCGCGAAATCGTGATCATCCAGCGCCGGGGGAGCGCTGATGTCGCCCTTATTGCGGCTGATGAATTGGCGGGCCTGCTCGAAACCGCGCACTTACTGCGATCGCCCGCAAATGCCGAGCGGCTCTTAACCGCCTTAGTCCGCGTCCAGCAGCGGAGTGAAGCCCCGCAAACGCTCGATCAGTTGCGCCATGAGGTCAAGCTCGATGCCAGCCGATAAACAACCGCCTGACCCAGCCCCGCCACGGGAGGCGGTCTTTCACCCAGAGTTTCGTGAGGATTTGCGCTACTGGGTGGAAACGGAGCGCCGCACAGCGCTCAGGATCTTCACGCTCATTGAGGCGACGCTGCGTGATCCCTTTGCGGGTATCGGCAAACCGGAACCGCTCAAATATCTGGGCGTCGGGGTCTGGTCGCGCCGCATTACGCAAGAACACCGCATGGTCTATGTAGTCAGCGCCGAGCGGATAGACTTTGTGCAGGCGCGGTATCACTATAGCGGATAGCCGAGAGCCGAGAGCCGAGAGTCAGGGCGAACCGCCGCGTGGCACCCGCCCCGGCGAACGTAGGGGCGAAGCAGCGCCTGAATCTATGCGTCGGTCGCATGACGTGGTGGCGCTGCTTCGCCCTGCCTGCCCGCCCACGCCCGCACCCCACGATGCTATGCCGCCCCCCCCAAAAAAAATCGCGATCCGAACAACCTTTCCGCACCAGAACACAGAAGACAGGATTCAGAATCCAGAATCGTTCCGGAGAGAATGACTGGCGACCCGCAACCCATTGCTGAAGTAGCGGAAACGCGGGCTGACGTCGTCGCGGTACGCCCCGCGCACGGATGTGCTACTGTTCGCATAACTACCACCCCGTTGTGGCACCCAATCATTTTGTGCGAAGTCTTCTGCCCGCGTACCACTCTGCGCTGGGTAGCCTTTATAGCTGCTTGTTATCCACTCCCACACATTCCCTGCCAGATCGAGTGTCCCGCAGGCCGCTGCACCCGATGGGCAACACCCCACCGGCGCGGGGCGATCCAGCTTACTTGCGTCGTAGATCGCCCGCTCCGGCGTCGGTTCCGCTGCACCCCACGGGTAATTCCGACGCTGCATCTCCGTATCGTAGGCCGCTGCCACCTCCCACTCCGCCTCGGTGGGCAAGCGGAACTCGTAATCGGTGCGTGGTACCTGTGCATTGAGCCACGCACAGTAGGCGGTTGCTTCGTACCACGTTACGCCAATCACGGGCTGGTTGAGACCGCGATACGCTGGTCTACCCCAACCCCACGGCTGCATACGCTTCACCCCTTGCTTCCACTGCCAGCCCTCGGCTGTCCACCAGTGCTCGGCGTCGTTACGGTACCCCCTGACGACGAAGGGCGCATACTGCGCGACGGTGATGGGATAGCGGGCCAGCCAGAAGGCGGACAACGCAATGGTCGCCTCTGACTTGTTCGCTTCCCATCCGCCGATGCGGTAGGCACCGCCGCGCACGTAGCACCAGTAGCCGGTTGGGGTGCCAAAGTGCTCGGTGCGCCGTGCCCACTCGGCTTGCCACTGCTGAGCAGTGGTGGGAAAGCGGGGGTCGCCCAGCCCACCAAGGGCCGCGCCTGCTTCAATCCGCTGCGTCAGAGTCATGGCAACGTCGGGGTGTTCCAGCAACGCAACCATCTGCATGCACAACTGTTCCTCGAAACCAACCACATCGTGAACACTCCCCGTAAAGGCCCCACGTCGCCCCAATTCGGTGTAGCAACTCACGGCCAGTAGAGCATCACGCTGGCACTGGAGGACCGACTTGTTCACCAACCCGTGGCGCGGGGAGGTCAGCAACTGGAGCCAACTGAACGCCAACACCCGTTTTGTCTGGCGCGTCAGACGACCCATCAGCAATAGCATTACCTCGCGCCAGCGGTCGCTCCCGACCACCCACTGCTGATAGATCAAGCTAACATCCTCTTGATCCGCCAAATGACAGGCTGCGAGGTACTCCTCAAAGGTCAGATGGGGCAGCACATAGGTCTCGTCGGCCTCTTCCAGAACCATGCCGGTCTCCTCACGCAGGATGTGGATGAAGCGGTCACTGCGCCGCACCACCGGCTCGCGTGGGACACCGTGCGGGGCCGTCGGGTTCAGTTGGGTACGAAAGAACGTGTCAAGCGTGGCCCGCAAGTGATCCCCGGTGAGCACGCCGCGTCCATCCACCGCCTGCTGATGGGCAGCGAAGGCCAACTGGTGCAGCACTGGGCGCAGATCCTCTGCGTTCAGGTGGGGTAGCTCCAAGCGTTCACCGATACTCTGCTGCCGTCGATCCACCTCACTGGAGCGCACCCCCTCCCAGCGGTCGAGCAGCAGTTTGATCAACTCCTCGTAGACATCCACCCGCTTCTCAGGCATCTCCTTCTTGTTGTAGTCGAGCAGCACCAGCATGGTGAGGAGCAGTGGCGACGTGGTCAACTCGCGGAGTACCTCGCGCTGCGCGAGGATCGCGACTAAGCGCTGGGCACGACCCTGCGCCTCCTCCGGTGTGTAGAGCGCTTGGGGAAGCGCACACGTCTCGGCGTACCACGCACGAACAAAGTGGCGCACCTGGCCAAAGGCAAAAGGCTGGAGTCGGCGTACCGTCCAGTCATCGCGCAATTGCCAAGTGGCATCCTGCTCGTAGGGGCGCGTGCGACAGGTGACCACGAGCCGGGAACGGTCAAGCTGGCGCTGGAGTTGGCGAATGGCCTCGGCGACCCGCTCACGGCGCGAGCGGAGTCCTTGGGTTGAGCCTTCGAGCGTACCCGGCACCTCATCGAGACCGTCGAGGCAGAGCAATGCACCACCCTTGCGCCAGGCGAGGAGCATGGACTCGCGTAACCCCGCACGTAGTCCAGCAGGGCCGAGTACCGGGCGAAGCAGGGCATCGATCAGCACCCCGAGGTCATCTGCGGGGTCGTTCGAGAGGTGTTGGGCCACCGGCCCAAGGGGGCAAAAGAACGGAATGGGGAGCGGCTTCTGCGGATCGCGCCCACGGAGGAGCGCCTCAGCGATCCAGGGGTGCGTTTCGCCGAGGGCGGCGCGAGCGTCAGGGCCGGGTGCCACGTAAAGTCTTGCAAAAGCTGATACCATGGAAGCAGGTATCGCTGCTTACCGGAGGTATCCCCAATGAGCCGTCCCATCAACGAGCAGACATGGCATCGCCTGACCGAAGAAATGATGACGGGCATGCGCGAATGGCGTAGCCAACATCCGAAAGCGACGCTCCGCGAGATGGAGGACGAACGGGATGCCCGGTGGGTGCGGGTACGTGCCCGCATGCTGGAAGACATGGCGCTGGCAAGCGTGGCAGCACAATGGGATGACACACCGAACGGCCAGGCACCCGTCTGTCCTGACTGCGGTCAGCCCTTGCAGGTGCGCGGGACGAACACGCGCACGCTCCAAACCCACGGCGGGCAAACGCTCACGTGAGAACGGTGCTACGGTACCTGCCCGGCCTGCACGGCCGGGCTTTTTCCCCCTGGATGAGGAACTGGGCCTGCTCCCTGGGAGCCTGACCCCACGGCTTCAGGAAGCCGTGGTACGCCTCAGCACGCATATCCCATCCTTCGCTAAAGCCGCCCGCGAACTCGCGTGGTTCACCGGCGCCGAGGTGCATCCCGATACAGCCCGTCGCCGCACCGAAGCGGCGGGGGCCGCACTCGTCGCGCACGAAACAACGGAAGCGACCCGCATCCTTCACGAGCATCCCGCC
>CAIRDL010001046.1 GCA_903877345.1 uncultured Oscillochloris sp.
GGGCGCACCGCCGGTGCGAATGAAGGCCCCGCCGCCGACCCGGTTGTACGCACCGCCGCCGAGTTGCTGGGCGGGCGGCAGGGTAGCGTTGAGGCGGAAAACGCTGGCACCGAGCATGGCCTGCCCCTGCGCATCCACCACCCGCACCTGGGTGCCGCGCACGCGGAAGGGGAAGGTGGTAGCCGAGGCGTAGGGGTGCTGGAACAGCGGCGTGCCGTTGCGCCCGGTGGTTAGTGACGGGTAGGCGACAAGGCGCACGACGACATTATCAGACTGACCGAAGATGTTGGAGGCGAAGGTGTCCCAGCGGAAGGTGTGGGGCAGCGCGGTCGGCGCTCCGTTCGTCCACGTCGGACGCTGAACGGCGACCCCGGCCCCGAGATCGCCCGCGCTCCCGCCAGGCACGCTGTTGGCGGCGGTAACACCACTGCGGTCATCGAACCGCCAGTAGCCGACGAGACCGGACTCATCGCCGTTGAGCGCCCGGTGCAGCGTGGCCTGGATCTGCGCCTGGGTACGAGCGGTGTTCCAGATCCGCACCTCGTCCAGCGCGCCGACAAACCCGTTCTCAAGCCCGACCCACCCTAGCGTAAGGGGCAACCCCTGGAGGTTGAAGCTGGCCGCCACGCTCCCGACTAGGCTCCCGTTCTGATAGACCCGCAGGGTGGTGCCATCAAAGGCTGCCGCCAGATGCGTCCACACGCCAACGGGCAGCGTCGGGTTGACCTGCTGTGGGGTCGCGCCGTAGACGCCGATCTGCATGGTTCCATTGCTGCCGATCAGCCAATGGTGCGCACCGTTGGTGGCGTTGCCGAGCACGAGCGGCCAGGAGCGGAGGCTGGGCAGCGCCGCAGCCCGCACCCACGCCTCAATCGTGTGCGGCGTATTGCCGGGGGCCAGTCCGGCCACAGTGGGCACGACCACCGAATCGTCTACCCCGTCAAAGCGCAGCGCGGTGCCGGAGGTGGTGGTGGGCGGAACGGAGGCGGCTACGGCGGGCTGCCACTTCCCACCGCCATTCAGCGAGAATTCGGCATGCACCTCGCGCACCGGGTCGCCCTCGGGGTCACTCAGCGTGTAGGGAATCGAGATCACGGGGCTGCCGAGCATGTCCGGTGTGGAGTAGAAGTTGGCGTCGGGTGTGCGGCCTGGGCGGGCGACGGTCACGACAGGTGGCTGGTTCGGCTGGTGGGCGACCGAGGCGATCTGGTTCACGTAGACCTGACTCGGCTGACTATCGTTACCGAGCAGGATGTCAAGTGTACCATCGCCGTTGAGGTCGCCCATCGCCACGCTCGAAGTGCCGTTGCCGTTGGGGTTGAGCGGGGCGGCAGTCGGGATGAAGCCCCCCATCCCGTTGTTCAGGTAGACTTGGCTCGCCCCATAGTTGCCGAGGAGAATGTCGAGGCTGCCGTCACCGTTGAGATCGCCCAGCGCCACGCTCTGGGCAGATTGGGATTTGATATCCACAGGCAGCGGCGGTTTGAAGAGCAGGTCACTGGCGGCGGCATGGGCGGCAGGCGGCACCGCGAAGGGCGCAGGCACATTCGGCACCAGCGACAGCACGACCACCAGGATGACGAATAGCGCCACGAAACGGGTTCTTCGGTATGTCATCGCGAGCCTCCTTGGGGATTGTGGATTTTCGCAAGACCTGACAGGTAGGCGCACAGACGCATATGTATAAATGAATGTTTTCCCATGCGCCTACCTGTCAGGTCTCAGGGACGATCACCCTCCGCCGCCAACAGCCCTGCCGGGTCAGTGATCTGCGCGGCACGGGCCAACAGTGCCGGGGCGCGGGGGTCGCTGTTCGCCCGCAGCACTTGGGAACAGATTTTTTGCATAAGGCATGGTTCAGAATCGGCCATTCCAGCTTGACAGTTGAAACCCGGCAACCACATGCTTCTTGTGACTTTGCGGCTTTGCGGCTTTGCGTGAGATCGCTGAACTGTCAGGCTGGATTGAAATATGCCTAAGACAAGGTTCATAGGTACTTTACAGTCTTGGGCCACGCAAGTCTTCCTGATGCGCTCGCCCTGAAACCTGGCACCTGGCACCTGAAACCATGCCTAACCCTAAAACGTAGCACACCTCCGCATCTATGCTTATGGGCAGATGCGGAGGTGTGCAAGGAAGGATTCGTACCAAGTCCGGTTTTACGGTGTGGGTGGGCCAGGGGGCAACGGCGGTCCGGCACCCTGAGCGACAAACGTCCACTGGCTTACCTCGAACGAGCCGAGCCGAGCCAGTTGGATGTGCTGCCCAGACGCTGCCTGTGGGTCAAGCTCTAGGCGCGCCCGCTCGAACACCTGGATATAGGTGCGAAGGTTTTATGGGTGTGCGCTCACGCCAACTGTCTTGGTGACAATCAAGCCGTATACCTTCGGCACAACGCCGTTGGTTCCAATAATCAGCGAAGATCAGCCCGCACCGTTGCGCCAAACGATGCCGAAAAGTGGGTACCTACGCACAAGGGCGTGCTACCGCCTGACCTTTGCCAGAGACACCGACCAACATATGGCATTTGTATAGAGTGGGCTTGTGCATCGTAGCAAGAAAATGCGCTGAACACAATAGGTTAAAAGTAAAAATATGGTATAGAATGTAAATCGCATCAGCATGCGCTCTCCGCTAGCGTGTATAGTAATCCTATCCGGGTTGTGAAGACCGACCAAATGCGCTATCATCGGCACGGTGCCGCAGCCACGGAGCAGGAAACGGATGCCACCCCCCACCCCCCACGCCCATTGACGAGTTTCTGGCTTCACAATGCGATTCCGGCCAGTTCACTCGGGTTGTTTTTCTACCCTTCGCGTAAAATTTCTGACCTTCGGGTCAAATCCCTTCTACCCTTCGCGTGAAGTACCAGGGAGTATGCACCATGAAGTCGTATCGGTTCCAGCCAAGCGTCGCCCTGCTGAGCATCGCCCTGCTGTTGCTCCTCGGGATGCCTTCGGCACCGCTTCAGGCCCAGACGAACAAGCGCTGTTTCTCAGAGACGGGGTTCTGCATCGCCGGGCGCCTGCGCGAGTTCTGGGAGCAAAACGACGGGCTGCGCGTCTTTGGCCTGCCGATCACCGATCAGCACCGCGCGAGCATCGAAGGGCGCGCCATTGAGCTTCAGTGGTTCGAGCGTACCCGCCTAGAATTGCACCCTGAAAGTCCACGCCCCTCCGATGTGCAACTCGGGCGATTGGGTGTGGACGCGCTGGAGCAGCAAGGGCGCAACTGGTTCACCTTCCCAAAGAGCGAGGCCCAACCCGGCTGTCGCTTCTTCCCCGAAACGGGGCACAACGTCTGCGGCGCCATCCTCGCAACCTGGCAGGCCAGAGGCATTGAACTCGACGGGGTACGCGGCAAAGTCACCAAGGAGAGTCTCGCGCTGTTTGGCTTGCCCATCAGCGACCTCCAGACGGAGACAATCGAAGGCCACGAACTCCAGGTGCAGTGGTTCGAGCGGGCACGCTTCGAGCTCCACCCCGAGCATGCGCCGCCTTCCAATGTGTTGCTGGGGCTGTTGGGGAATGAGGTGCGAACCCAAACGAGCGCACTGGTGCCAGCAATGGTGAAAGTGCCCGCTGGCCCCTTCTTGATGGGCAGCACGGATCAGCAGATCGCCGCAGTAATCAGTCAGGGCGTGAATGCACTTTGGGTGAAGGGTGAAAAGCCCCAACACACGCTGACCCTGCCCGACTACTGGATCGGCAAGACTGAAGTGACCAACGCGCAGTTTCGCCCCTTCGTTGAAGGCGATGGCTACACCAACCGCGACTATTGGACTGAAGCGGGGTGGGCGTGGCGACAAGCCGAAAACATCACCCAACCCTCCTCTTGGGACGACCCGCAGTGGAACGGCCCAGACTACCCAGTGGTCGGTGTAAGTTGGTTCGAGGCGGTGGCCTACTGCCATTGGCTGAGCAAGCAGACTGGCATCGAGTTTCGGCTGCCGAGCGAGGCTCAATGGGAAAAAGCCGCTCGTGGTTCCGATGGGCGGACCTACCCGTGGGGCGACATCTGGGACACCAAACGAGCCAATAGCAGTGAGTCAGGCGTGCAGAAAACCACGCCTGTCGGCACCTACCCCGACGGGGCCAGCCCCTACGGTGCGCTGGATATGGCGGGGAATGTCTGGGAGTGGTGCGCGACGCCGTGGGGCAAGCCCTATCCTTACCAGCCTGAGGATGAGTGGCAAACGCCCTATCTAGAGGCCAACGCTGATCGTCGCGTGCTCCGTGGCGGCGCGTGGTATTGGGGTGGCATATACACACGCGTGGCGTACCGCAACGGTGACATCCTGCGTGTCCGCATCAACCGCTTAGGGTTGCGGGTTGCCAGGAGTGACACATGACGAGCGTCCGGTTCTTCGTCACTGACCAAAGCAGCAGAGGAGGTGCCGATGACTCAGCCGTTCCAGCTTACCCCAGAACTCTGGGTGCTCCCTAGCCGTGCGCTGGCCTACAACGCGGGGGTGCTGACAAGCGCTGGACAGGTCTGGCTGCTTGACCCCGGCCCGCACCCCGATGAGACTGCCCGTGCGGCTACGTTGGCCGTCAGCCTCGGCCGTCCGGTGGGTCTGGTGCTTACCCATAGCCACTGGGATCACATCCTTGGCCCCGAGCGGTTGCCCACGTTGCCAGTGTATGCCCACGTCCGTTTTGCCGAAACCCTGACCGCGCATCAGGCGGCAACCCTCGCGATGATTGACCGTTGGGAGCAGCGCTTCGGCTACGTGCGGGCCGCGCCGTTTCGTCCGCCTCATCTCGCGGCCACGTTTCAAGATGGACAGGTATTCGTCTTGGGTAATCTCGCGCTCACGCTGCTGCACATCCCTGGGCACGCTGCTGACCAGGTGGCGATCTTCGTACCGAGGAGCGGGCTGCTCTGGGCGGCCGATACGCTCAGCGATAATGAGATTCCGTTGGTCAGTCACCGTCTGGACGCCTACGAGCTAACGCTTGCACGGCTCGCTGCTCTGCCGATCCAGGCATTGGTGCCAGGACACGGTGCGCCCACGACCGACCGGGCCGTGATCCGCCAGCGCCTCGACGCCGACCGGGCCTATCTCGACGACGTGCGCCGCCGGGTCGTGCGTGCCATCAGCGTGGGGGCCAGTGTTGCTGAGACCGTCGCGGCGTGCGCCACGATGGTCTTTCGGTCGCCGGTCGCAAACGCCGGGGCGCACCGGCTCAACGTCGAGAGTGTCTATCTCGAGTTCGGCGGCGAGGCCGATGCGACGCAGGTGGGCTGGGCTCAGGACGGCCTGATTGACGAGTAGCCGAGCCTTGTCGTCACGCAATCTATGCGCGGTAACGCGCCGAATGGCTTCCCAAAACGGTATGGATTTCTTTTTTGAACTTCACCACGATCTACCCCGCGAAGGGCCGGGCGATTCTGTTTCGACGGGCAAGGCGCTCGCGCTCATCACCGCTTTGCCCGCCTGCCCAGCGATTCTCGATGTTGGCTGTGGCCCAGGGATAGGGAAGCGGATCTTTTTAATTATCCCGCCGTGACTCGTGACTCGTGACTCGTGACTCGTGACTCGTGACTCGTGACTCGTGAC
>CAIRDL010001047.1 GCA_903877345.1 uncultured Oscillochloris sp.
CAGGTCGCGCACCTCGGTTTCAACCAGATACGCCCCAAGGGCGTCGAGCGCCCCATTGCCGAGCCGCCGGGCCAAGGTGTCGCCCTGGGTGGCACGGGTGCGCGCCCCAACCACCATGTCGTAGCCGTCGGCGATGCCGCCCAGAATGGCGGGGATGTAACGCGGGTTCATCTGGCCGTCGGCGTCCATCAGCAGCACCACCTCGCCCGTCGCCCGGCGGATGCCCGTCTTGACAGCAGCGCCGTTGCCCCGATTGGCCGGGTGCCGTTCGACCCGCGCCCCTGCCGCTACCGCCTGCGCCTCCGTAGCATCGCTCGAAGCATCATCAACCACCATGATCTCCGCCTCGGGCAGCGCCTCACGCACGCGGGCGATGACAGCGGCGATGCCGTGTTCCTCGTTGTACGCCGGGATGACCACGGTGACGCTGAAGGGGTAGAGCTGCGCGGTGGCGGAGTCGGGCGTTACGAAGGGGGTTTTTGTGTTCATTGATAGGTGCCAGGGGTCAGGTGCCAGGGGTCAGGTGCCGGGTGCCAGATGACACCTGAAACCTGAAACCTGAAACCTGCGGCTATTCCACGCCCACATCACTCACCATCACGCTCAGGAGGCGTGCGTCGTCACTCGCCGGATTCAGTTCAATGGGGATGAAGGTCGGCGCGTTTAGTCCAAACTCCAGGCGGCTTTGGCCGACGAGGCTGGCAGGCACGACCACTTGATAAACCCGCCACACGCCCGCCTGCACCGGCAGTACCGTCGTCACGCCGCCCAGCGTGACGGTGAGCGGGGTTGCGCCCGCTACGCCGCCCGCCAGTCGCAGATGGAGCATTGCGCCGGGGCGTAGGGGCGCAGGCAACGGCAGCACGATCTGCCCTTGTTCGCGCAGCCAGCGGTAACTACGCGGCGGCTCACTTGCCGTGGCGGGCAACAGTTCACCAAAGGAAAAGCCTTGCACGTAGCCGAAATCCAGCCCGTTGCCGAGCTGCAAGGCGGTGACTGGTGCCGGGTGCAGCCACGCCAGAGTCAGCGTTTGCACATCTTCGCCCGCCAACACCTCAGCGTCTTTGAAGTAGGTAGCGGCCAAGGCAAGCTCGCCCCCGGCCCGCGCCAACGCCCCGCGCACGACATCGCCCCGGTGCGTCTGGCGTTGGCCCAAGGTCGCCCAGCCCTGCTCAAGTTGGCCCAAATCCAGATAGACGCGAGCCAGTTCGGTGCGCCCGTCAATGAAATCGGGGGCGACGGTGAGCATCTGCGTGTAGGCGGCGACGGCGGCTTGGAGATCGCCAGCGGCATAGGCTTGGGCCGCGACGTTGCGGTAACTTTCGCGCTGGAGTCCTTGGCTGATGATGCGCGGGTAGTCCCGATAGGTAAAGATTAGCACCAACAAGGTGCCACCCAAAAGTGTGCCCGCGAGGTTCCACCATGAAAGTAGGTAGGCGAGCGCGTCGGCCTGGGCGTTGGCGCGATCTTCGCGCAAGGCGACGCCCCACTGCACCAGCGCACCCAGCGCCGCCGCACCGTAGAGCGCCATAAACAGCCACAGCGGCAACAGGTAGCGTGGCTCGACGTGAATGAGCATCACCGTTAGGCAGGCGTAAGCCGCCCAACCTAGCGCTACCAGGCGGAAACTGCCCTCGCGGGGCGGAGCCGTTACGGCGAAGAGGCTGAACACGCTGAAGACCAGCCACAGTACGTCGCTCAGCGCACCGAGGGGCGCAATTGCGCGGAGCGGGCGGGTGAAGAAGCCCACTTTGACGAAAAAATCCTCGACAAACTGGGCTTTCCAAATGTGCAGGAAGTTCGCCCAGAAGTTGCGCGTCAGGCGCGCCGGATCTTCGCGCAAAATGCGCCCAAGCTCGGCACTCACAAAATGCTGACGCTCCGCCTGAGGCATACCGGCCAAGATTGACTTGGCCTCGTTCTCGCCACGTCCTTGGTTGACGGCATCGCTTAGCGCCATCCAGAGGTTGATCGGCCCGGTAGTGTCAATCAGAATGAGTTGCCCGTAGGTCAGGTAGTTGCGGAGCGTCCACGGCAGAACTACGGCGGCGAAGGGCAGCAGAAAGACGAGGGCGACCTTGACGAAGCGCCCCAGCCAGAGGCGCGGGGGTGCGGGCGGATGGTCGCGGACGGCGCGACGATAGCCGGAAGCGGCGCTCTTCAGGCGACGGCGCGGCTCGCGGGTTTCGATGAGCATGAAGAGCAGGCTGAACACCGCCGCGTAAAGTGCGGGCGAGCGTGTCAGGGCGCAACAGCCCAGGACGAAGCCCGCCGCGACTAACCAGCGCCACGGGTGTTGTCGCGTATCCCAACGTTCGCGCCAGGCATCACGCCAGCGCACGAGCAGCCAGCAGTGGATGGTCAAGGTGCAGAGGAACAGCGGCTCGCTCAGGATGAGGGCGGGCAGTTCGACGAGGGGCAACCAGACAGCCAGCAACGTGGCGAAGATCAGCCCGGCGGGGCGGTTGAAGAGGCGGCGGGCCATGTCGTAGCCCAGGGGGATGAGCAACAACGAAAGGGCCACTTGCACGCCGCGAATGAGGCCGATGCCCAGGGCCGGGTTGCCCAGGAGCATCGTCAGTTTGAGCAGCGCGGCGAAGACGAGGACGTGACCGGGGGGGCGAATCAGCCAGGAATTGTCGAGGTAGACGCCGGTCGCCGCTAGGCGCAGGGCGCGCTGGTAATAGTCGCCGTCGTCTGCGGCGGAGAAGCGCGGGTCAATGCTGTTGACGGCGAGAAACCAGAGCCGCAGGGCCAACCCCAGCAGTACCAGCGTCACCAGATAGACGCGCAGCCATGGGATGGTGATTGGCTTGCGCGGCTTGGCCCCCTCACGAGGCCGCGTGCCCCAACGTGCGGGGGTGTAAGTCATGGGAACATCCTATACACGGCGTAGCGGCCCGTGGTGACGAGCCGTGCCCCGGCGGGGTCGCTCAGCGGTGGCGGGCCGGTGGCCTCGTCCCAGAGCAGATAGCGCGCCCCGGCGGCTTGGGCCTCCGCGAGATCAGCGGTGGTGATAGGGTGCTGGAGGTCAGCCCCCACGGGCCAGGCGACGACGCGGTCGGCAATAGCTGAGTATTTCGCAACCGGCACCCGACTCGACACACGGGCCGCGAGCCGGGAACCGGACGGGGTCGCAGCCTCGACCGCCAGCACCAAGGCGTTTTCCTCGGCGGGTTGTTTTTCCAATACATACTGCATTCCGGCAGCAAAGCCGCCCCATAGTACCATACCCAGCACCAGCGTCACGCCGAGGAGCGCCCGCCCGCCGCCGGTGAGCCGCCAGA
>CAIRDL010001048.1 GCA_903877345.1 uncultured Oscillochloris sp.
CAAACGCACCGGCACCAACCTCCCAAAAACACCACGTCCGGTCATTCCGCTGCTTCGGCGCTTGGTCAAGCAAAAGGATTGGTCGGTCGTTCAAGCCAGCGCGCCCCAAATGGTAGGCCAAGCTTAGCCCGGCAGCGCCACCCCCAGCGATGATGTAAGCAAACTGGTTGGTCATAAGTTTCTTGCGCTCTGCTGATCAGCGGATGCACTGATGTGGTTGGTGAACGTCTACAGCGCCCCGCACCTGGGTGCGGGGCGAAGCTGTCGCCGCATACTACCAGCATCTGGCTTGCAAGTCTAGCGCCGGTGAGGGTGGCTGGGGCGGTTGTAAAACAAGTTCCAGCGTCTGCGTTAGCGCGTAAAGCGGTCGCTTGGGTGCGGCTTCAGCGGCGTGAGGCGTGACCGGGCCACATTCTGACCAAATCACGGATCACGGATCACGCCTCGCGCTACTCCAGGCTTAGCGTTGGCGTGGGCTTGCGACCGCCACGTAGCGGTACTTCAGGCAGGAAGAGGGTCAACACGAGAGCCAGCACCGACAGCACAATAGCGTAGCGGTAAATGGCGGTGATGCTGTCGGTGAAGGCCACTTTGACCGCCTGGCTGATCTGCGCGCCGAGCGTTTGCCCTGCAACAAGGGCTTGGGCTTGCGCCGCATCGAGGGCGGTTAGCGCGCCCGCCAGTGCTTCGGCCCGCGCCGCAGGCGGCAGCGCCCCAAGTCCGCCGAGCAGTTCCTTCAGTTGGGCGGGCGTCTGCGGATCTGCTTGTAGGGTTTGTATGGCGACGGGGTCAGCGTCACGCAGCGCACGGGTCAGCAGGTCGCGTTGGGTAGCGAAACGCGCTGTGATGGCCTGCACCATTCGGGCAGCGGGATCGGTTGCGGTGCCGGGCGCACCTTCGCTGCCGCCGACCGGGCCATTCCGCAGCGCCTCCGGGTCAAGTTGCGCGGCCAACGTGGGCGGCAGTTGCGCCCGCAACGGCGCGAGGTTCGCCGTGAGCGCCGTTGTCAGCGTGGTGGTCAGCACCGCCCCGAAGACCGCCGAGCCGATCACTTGGCCGATCTGTTGGAAGAACTGACGGCTCGCCGTCGCCGCGCCGATGTGTTCGTGAGGCACCGCGTTTTGCATCGCCAAATTGAGCAGCGGCAACGCTGGCCCTAGGCCCAACCCCAGCGCGACCATCCGCAGCCGCACCATCCAGATCGAAGTTTCGGGAGTCAGCGTCGTCAGCCACCACAACGAAGCGACGATAATCACCATGCCAAACAGAATCATCCCTTTGTAGCGCCCCATTCGCTGCACGAGGTTCGACGAAACCACCGAGCCGAAGACGAGGCTGAGGGTCAAAGGAATGAGCGTTGTCCCGGCCTCGGTGGCGCTAACGCCGAGTACATTCACGAGGTAAAGCGAAAGAAAGAAGATCGCGGCGAAGAGCGTCGAACCGACAGCGACGCTGATCATCGAGATAAGCGCGAAGGTTCGGTTGCGGAACAGATGCAGCGGCAGGACGGGTGCGACGGCTCGCCGTTCAGCGACGATAAAGAGTCCCAGCCCGACCGCACTCAGCGCCAACAAGCCCAACACCAACGGCGAACCCCAGCCAGACTGAGTCTTGTCCAGCGTTAAGGCGAGCAGCAGGGGCACCACAGCGACTAAAAGCGTCACAGATCCGGCGTAATCAATGGGGCTATGCACGCCGCTGTGGAGCTTCGGCAGCTTGGCGGCGATGAAGGCGAGGGCGACCAACCCGATGGGCAGGTTGACGAAGAAGACCCAGTGCCAGCTAATCATGTCGGTGAGCAGCCCGCCAATGAACGGCCCAATCACGCTGGCGAGGCCGAAGACTGCGCCGAAAAGCCCCATGTAGCGCGCCCGTTCAGCCGGGGCGAAGAGATCCGCCGGAATAGCAAAGGCGGTTGAGGTGAGGGCCGCCGCGCCGAAGCCCTGGAGACCCCGGTAGAACACCAGTTGAAGCATTGAGCCCGACAGACCGCAGAGCACAGAGCCGAGGAGGAAGACGGTGATGCCGAAAAGTAGGATGAGCTTACGCCCATAAATGTCGGAAAGTTTGCCGTAGATTGGCACCATCGCCGTCGAGGCCAACAGGTAACTGGTCGAAACCCAAGCGAGCAACTCGATACCCTGGAGGTCGGCGACGATGCGGGGCAAGGCGGTCGAGACGATGGTCTGATCAAGCGACGAGAGAAACAGGCTCAGCAGCACGCCCGCAAGAATGACCATCTTACTGCGCTGGTCAAGCGTGGCGGCGTAATCAATGCGTGTCGCGGTCTGTGCGGGCGTTGCGGCCATGAACGGACTCCCTTTAACGTTACGAGTTTTAGTTTTTTGACTTTGGATTGCCGTAGCAGCATGCGCTAGACGGCACAGATTGTCAAGCGATCTGTAGGGCCACATCAAAGTCACGCGCCGGGAGGCTAAAGCCTCCGGCTACGGGTACGAAGCTCGCCTTCGC
>CAIRDL010001049.1 GCA_903877345.1 uncultured Oscillochloris sp.
AACCCTGCCACTCTGTTAGAATGCGGATGTGAGTGACGCGGCGTGGAGCAGTGGCAGCTCGTCGGGCTCATAACCCGAAGGTCACAGGTTCGAATCCTGTCGCCGCTACCAGTTTTCAACAGAGTACCCGAGTGAATGTTCACTCGGGTACTTTGCTGTTCGCGTCTACATGGCTTTCGTGCGACCCTTGCTCCAGACCGCTGAGCATTTCCTCAGGGTGTTGGCGAATCTCGAGGCTACGCACCTCAATCTCTTTGCGGAACTCGCGGCGCAGTTGGGCTGCAGCAAAGCGGCGGCGCTGTTCGGGGGTGTCAATGGGAACGGGGTCAATGGGCTTGGGATGGCCCTCGGCATCAACCGCCACCATCGTGAAGTAGCAGGTCAACACATGGCGCTCGCTGCGCTCGGTGATGTGTTCGGCGACGACGCGGATGCCAATCTCCATCGAGCTTTTGCCGGTGTAGTTGACCGAGGCGATGAAGGTGACGAGTTCGCCGACATGGATGCGTTCGTGGAAGACCACTTGATCCACCGAAACGGTGACGACGTAGGAACTGGAGTAGCGCGAGGCGCAGGCAAAGGCGACTTGGTCGAGGAGTTTGAGGATGTGGCCGCCGTGGACGTTGCCCGAAAAGTTGGCAGTGTCCGGCGTCATGAGGACGGTCATATCAAGGGTGCGATAGTGACCGCCTGTGTCAATGTAGGCGTTCATGAACCGTTCCTTTGCCCTTGGCAGGGCTAAGATGAGGTTGTCGTCTGTGATCTGTGATCCGTAATGCGTGATCCGTGATTGATCAGGGTGCGGCCCGATCACGGATCACGCATTACGGATCAATAGGCGCGGCTACGGCAGCGGCAGCGCCCGCGCCACTACGAACTTCAGGTAGCGCCCTTCGGGGAAGGCCGCCGGTACCGGGTGATCCGCCGGTTGTCCGCTTTCGTGGGTGAACTGGAGGCGCACTTGGCTCAGGGCGGCGGCTTCGGCGAGAACGGTGTAGAACTGTTCGCGGCTGACTTGGCTGGTGCAACTGGCCGAAACGAGCAAGCCCCCCGGCTCAAGGCAGCGCAACGCCAACGTGTTGATGCGTGTGTAGGCGCGCACGGCGGCGTGCAGGTTGCTCTTCTGGCGGGCGAAGCTCGGCGGATCGAGGATGATCATTTGGAAGCGGCGCGACCCTTTGGCGTAGGCGTCAAGCAGCGCGAAACAGTCTTCGGTGATGAACTGATGCGGGCGCTGGTCAAGGCGGTTTAGGGCGAGGTTGGCGCTCGTCGCCTCGGCGAGTCCTTTGCCGCTGTCGGCGCTGATTACGGTGGCTGCCCCGCCGCGTAGGGCGTAGAGCGAGAAGGCGCCGGTGTAGGCAAAGCAGTTCAACACTGAACGCCCGCCTGCCAGAGCTTCAACCGCCCGCCGGTTTTCGCGGTGGTCGAGGAACAGGCCCGTCTTTTGCCCCCGGTAGAGGTCGGCGTGCAGATAAAGTCCGTGTTCTTGCACGACCAAATCGGCGGGCGGGCTTTCACCCCAGAGCGGGCGTAGGCGGGGCGGGGCCGTTTCGTCGGTTGTGGCGCGATCTTCGCCTGCGCCTACATCGTAGTCGGCGGCGCGTTCGCGTAGCACTACGCCGCGTAACGTCGGGTCGCAGGCCCGTAGCGCCGGAGCGACGAGCGGCACCAACGTGTGCAGACTCTCGGCGTAGGTTTGGATGATGGCGTAGTCGCCGTAACGGTCAACGACGAGACCGGGGAGGCCGTCACCTTCGCCGTAGAGCCAGCGATAGGCGCTCGTGGGTGCGGGGTTGTCGCGCAACGCCGCCCGTCCTTCCCACGCCTCCCAGACGCGATCTTCTACCCAAGCGGCGTCGGGTATCGTCACGCGGCTGAAGACCCGGATGGCAATCGCGCTATGGGCATCCCAGAGGCCATAGGCGGTGAAGTTGCCGCAGCGCACGCGCACCCATTGGCCGGAGCGTAGGCGAGCCTCTTCGCGCACGTGGTTACGATAGATCCACGGATGCCCTTGGGCGAGTTTGGCGCGCAGGGTAGGATCAACCTGAATTTCAGCAAGGTTCATGCGGGCAGTGCCGGATGTAAGGCGGTTGCACTGCGTGAAAACGCCACATCCTGCGGCCTTTTTAACTAAGACAAGGTTTCAGAGGTCAGGTATCAGGTGTCAGGGACGTGGAAATGCTTACGCATCCCGACGACAGACATGTCATGCTGAGCGTAGCGAAGCATCTCTCCCGGCCTGTTGAGAGACCCTTCGCTGCGCTCAGGGTGACATGATGCCGGGATGGGATACTTAGGAAGATCAGCTTCCCTCAGGTATCAGGTCGAGCGCAACAAGATGCGCTGCGTAGGCCAAAACTGTAAAGTAGCCACGAACCTTGACTAAACCGTCGCGCCACTTGGCACAATGTGGCCTGGCGGAAAGGCGGTTGTGGCGGTGCGCGGCTTGATGGCGACGTTGCGCCCGATGATGGTGCCCGCCGGGATGTGGGCGCGGGTGCCCACGAGCGTCAGGCCGGTGTTGAGGCGGTCGGGCGCGGCTTGGTTCGGCGTCGTCGGCTCGCCTTCGCCGATGACGGCACCGGCTTCGATGCGGACGCTCTCATCAATGATGCAACGGTCAACCACGCTCTCCGGGCCAATCCAGGCGTCGCCCATAACCACAGCGTCGCGCACCACTGCGCCCGGCGCAACGTAGACCCCGGGCGAGAGAATGGAGTTGATGACGGTGCCGAAAACGCGGCAGCCGTTGCTGAAAAGACTGTTCTCGACCCGCGCCGAGGTGCCGATTTCGACGCCTGGACGGTCGGCGCTGGTGGTGTGAATGACCCACTCGGGATCGTAGAGATCGAGGGCGGGCGACTCGGCCAAGAGAGCCATATTGGCCTCGTAATAGGCTTGCACCGTGCCAACGTCGGCCCAATAACCCTGGAAGTGGTAGGCGTAGGCGTTGCAACGGCTGACGATCTTCGGCAGGATATGGCGACCGAAATCGTGTTCGGTGGTGTTACGCAAGAGAGAGAGCAGGAACTCCTTGCGAAAGACATAAATGCCCATCGAGGCCAAATTGGAGACGGCGCGGCGGGGTTTTTCGTCAAAACGATCCACGCGCCCGTCGCTGCCAAGGGTAACGATGCCGAAGCGGCGGGCGTCGTGGGGGCTGACGCCGCGCACCGCCATCGTAAGATCGGCCTGACGCTCTTCGTGGCGTTCGAGCAGGGGCTTGTAGTTCATCTTGTAGACGTGGTCGCCGGCGAGCATCAGCACGGCGTCGAGGGGCTGATCCTCGATTAGGTCGAGGTTGTAGCGCACGGCATCGGCGGTGCCACGCTGCCAACCGCCGCCTTCGGGCGTGGGCGAAGGATGCAGCGTGCGTAAGCCACCTTGGGCGCGGTCGAGATCCCAAGGGCGACCGACGCCGAGATGGGTGTTGAGCGAACGGGGGCGAAACTGGGTCAGCACGCCGACATTGTAGATGCCGGTGTTGACGCAATTCGAGAGCGTGAAATCAATAATGCGGTACTTCCCGCCGAAGGGAACCGCCGCCTCGGTGCGTTCGGCGGTGAGAATGGAGAGGGCGGGCGAATCGCCCCCGGCGAGGATGAGGGCCAGTGTTCGCAGCATAAACGGCTTCCCTTAAATCGTCGCCCCGGACGGCACATCTCCACCGGGGAAATCGCCCTCGTCGCGGTCGGCGTTAATCACCACATTGCGCCCGATGCAAATCCCTGGCGGGATATGCGCCGCCTTGCCGACCACCGTCACGCCGGTGTTGAGCTTATCGCCGTGGATTTGGTTCGGCAACGTCAGGTCATCGCCCACGCCGAGATGCGCCCCGGAACCGACAACCACCTGTTTGTCTACGATGACGCGGTCGAGAATCGCACCGGGGCCAATCCAGGTGTCGTTCATCACCACGCTGTCGCGCACAATCGCGCCGGGCGAAACGTAGACCCCGGGCGAGAGCACCGAGCGTTCGACGGTGCCGCGAATGGTGCAGCCATTACAAATAATGGCGCGGCTCACCTTCGCCTGGGGGCCGATCTTCGCGGCGGGGCGTTCCTCGCTGCGGGTGCGAATAAGCCAATCGAGGTCGTAGAGATCAAAGTCGAGGTCGGGATCAAGCAATTGCATGCTCGTCTCCCAATACGACTGAATGGTACCCACATCAACCCAATAGCCGCCGAAGCGATGGGCAAAGACGCGGTCTTCGGCAACCATTGCGGGGATGACATCTTTGCCGAAGTCATTGCGGGGATGGGCCTCATCGCCCTCGGCGAGGCGGCGCATCAGCGCTTCAGTCTGGAAGACATAGATACCCATTGACGCGAGGGTACCCTTATCGCGGGCGCGGGGCTTCTCGGTAAACTCGACCACACGATCTTGGGCATCCACGGTCATAATGCCAAAGCGGTCGGTTTCATCGAGCGGCACCTCCATCACTGCCACGGTCAAATCCGCCTGATTGCGTCGGTGGGTATCAATGAGGGCGGAATAGTCCATCTTATAGATATGGTCGCCGGAGAGGATGAGCACGACATCGGCGCGGTGTTCGGTGATAAAGCTAAGGTTTTGGGAGATAGCGTCGGACGTCCCGCGATACCAACTCTGGTCGTTGCGGCCCTGATACGGTTGGAGCAAGCGCACACCGCCACGGGCGCGGTCGAGATCCCACGGCTTGCCGATACCGATGTGGTCGTTGAGCGAGTGGGGGCGGTACTGGGTGAGGACGGCGACATCGAAGATGCCTGAATTGACACAGTTGGAGAGCGGGAAATCAATGATGCGATATTTTCCGGCGAAGGGGACGGAGGGCTTAGCGCGCTGCTCAGAGAGCACGCTCAACCGACTGCCTTCGCCGCCGGCTAAAATCATTGCGACGACGCGCATACATTCGCCTCGTTCGGGCCGGTGCCGCTGCGGGGTTGGCGGGTTGTGGTTGGCTGCGGGCTGGCATAAGCTGAGTGCCGCCGATTGTACCGCCAAACGTGATTAGGTGCAACGCAGGGCAGTACGCTCTACCGCAAAGGAAGACGGTGGCGCATGGAGGGCAACCGGGTTGGCGCTTTGCGCTCCTTGTCGGCGTGATACGATAGGCGGGCCAGAGCCTCGTTTAAGCAGGTAAGATCCTACCGCGCTGGCTTGCCCCGGCGACAAGGTTTATGGGCGTGCTAATCCCCTTTCTGCCCTATCAAATCGCCGCAGCGTTGCTTCGGCACCCCGACGATCCGCCCCAAGGGCGGGCGTTACGCGCTTGGGCGGTCGTGCTTTTCGCCGATGTTTCGGGCTTCACCCCAATGAGTGAGGCGTTGGCCCGCCTTGGTCAGGGCGGCACTGAGGAACTCACGAACCGCATCAATCGGCTGTATGCCGTGGTGATTGAGCAGATTGATGCCTTCGGTGGGCAGGTCGGCTCTTTTGGCGGCGATGCGACTACGGCGCTTTTCCCTGTCCACGGCTCTTTGGCCGATGCTGCTGCCCGCGCTCTGCAGTGCGCCCTTGATATGCACGAGCGGTTGCGCCCATTGGCAGAAATGACGACTAGGGCGGGTAATTTCCGTCTAGAGATTAAGCTTGGCCTCGCCGCTGGCCCTGTGCTTGCGACAATTGTGGGCGACCCTGCCACGCGCTTGCTCAGTGTGATCGCTGGCACGGCCCTGACTCGCGCCGCAGTGGCCCAGTCTTACGCGCATTCCGGTGAGGTGCTGCTCGACGCTGCGCTGGCCCGCGAGTTGCCTGGTCTGATCAGGGCTGAGGAGCGGCACGGCTTCTTGGTGGCGCGGGGGTTGGCCCAACGCCCGGCCTATCTCACGCTCCCGCCGTTGCCTGTGCCACCCGCTACGCTTACCCCGGTGCTTGAGGCGTTCGTCCATCCGGCGATTGTGCGCCGCCTCGTGGGGCAGCGGGCGGGTTTCGTGAATGAACACCGCGATGTGACGGTGCTCTTTGTGGGCTTTGATGGTTTTGATGATGATAATGACCCCACCATTCACCTGCGCCTCCAAGCGTATGTCGCTGCGGTAATCCGCGTGGTGCAGCAGTACGATGGCGATCTGAATAAGGTTGACCTCGGCGATAAGGGGAGCAAGTTTGTGATTGTCTTCGGTGCCCCGGTGGCCCACGAGGACGACACGAGCCGCGCTTTGCACTGTGCGTTGGCGCTGCGCGATTTGGAGCCTGAGCCGATTGATGTGCTGGGCGGGATGCCGGTCGCGCCGGTGCGGATTGGCATCGCTTCGGGGCTGGTTTTCTGTGGCCTCGTGGGGGCTGAGCAGCGCCGCGAGTACACGGTGATGGGCGATACGGTCAATCTGGCGGCGCGCCTGATGCAAGCCGCCGCCCCAGGCCAGATTATCGTTGCCAGTGGCACCCA
>CAIRDL010001050.1 GCA_903877345.1 uncultured Oscillochloris sp.
AAACGTTCCAACGGAACGCCAAAACGTTCCAACGGAACGCCAAAACGTTCCAACGGAACGCCAAAACGTTCCAACGGGGCACGGATGTAAGGGCGAAGCAGCAGCGCTGCTGCTTCGCCCTTACAGGGACGGGGATACATTTGGCGCTGCTTCGCCCCTACGATGGTGTGTACCCATCATGCGGGGACGTGAACACCCCATATGCGGGCGCGCATCCGACGCATGGTGGGGTGATTTGTTTATCGGCCGCCATGCTCAGCTCGTGCAGAGGCAATTGGCCCCAAGGGAAGCGCGGGAGCGACGCATTCCGCCGTTAGACAAGGTTTCAGGTGCCAGGTTTCAGGTTTACAGTTCCGTAGTGCAGGCTTCTAGCCTGCCGACGCGTATCTGGCAGGTTGGAAGCCTGCACTACCACTGTGAAGCACCTACAAACTTTGTCTAACCCCCAACACTTTTCAAATAAGGCCATGCCTTAGCGCCATTTGCCTAAAACAACAGGGCGCTAGCTTGTGTACTATCACCGTAGCGGAGCCTAGCGGTTCTTGCTAAAGTGAGCGTATCCATTGTTCGACCCGTTTGAGGCTGCTCCTGCCGCTTACGTGCAGGCAACGCGCTTGATGCATAGTTGCACCGGCATGGCTGTTGCTTGCGCTGCTACTGTCCACAAGGAGAATCTGGCCCTGGTGCTGCCTGCGGTGCCGCGACAGCCGATGTGCGTCGTTCCCCTGTTCGCAACTTCGCCTCGTGGTAGAAAGGATCGTCACCATGGTCGCGACACTTGGTAGCTTTGGCACGCACCTCCGTCTGAGTTGGCGCAACCCCATTCTGCGCCACAACGCGCTCGTCCTCCTTGGGGGGAAACTCCTTGGGTTGGCACTGGTCGTCATGCTCATCCTCTGGTCGTTGCCCAATTCCGCCCACGCGCAAGCTGCGGCGGGTATGGATCCCGCCCTCCCAATCAATGCGATCAATACGGTGTGGACGCTGCTTGCGGCGTTTCTCGTCTTTGGGATGCAGGTCGGCTTTCAGATGCTTGAGACGGGTTTCGCTCGCACCCGCGAGACGGTGAACATCCTTGTCGAAGGTATTGTTGATACGTGTATCTGCGGCGTGCTCTTCTGGGCCTTCGGTTTCGCCTTTATGTTTGAGCCGGGCACCCCGCTGATCGGCACCACCGGCTTTTTCCTCCAAGGTCTTGCCGACACCTATGGCACCACCGGGGTGCCGCTCCTCGCCTTCTGGGTCTTCCAGTTTGCTTTCGCTGACACTGCCTCGACGATTACCTCTGGCGCGATGGTCGGGCGCTGCGGTTTCGTGGGTGACATTCTCTACAGCATCGTCGTGACCGGCTTCATCTACCCGATCTTCGGCCACTGGGTTTGGGGGCCGGATGGCTGGCTGGCGGTCATGGGCTTCCGCGATTTTGCTGGCTCGACGGTCGTGCATACGATTGGCGGCGCGGTTTCCCTGGCTGGTGCGGTCGCGCTCGGCCCGCGTCTGGGGCGTGTGTTCAAGCGCGATGGTGGTGGCCCCTGGCCGGCGCACGACCTGATCATCGGTGCGGTGGGTGGACTCATTCTCTGGTTTGGCTGGTACGGCTTCAACCCCGGTAGCACGCTCTCGGCGCTTGATGTGCAGGGGATCGCCCGCGTTTCCTTCAATACCACGATGGCGGCTTGCTCCGCTGGTCTTACGGCCCTCTTCTACGGGTATGCGCGTACCAAGAAGTGGGAACTGGGCCTCACCGTCAATGGTTTTCTCGGCGGTCTGGTCGCCGTTACCGCACCTTGTTACTGGGTTGATCCCGTGGGCGCGTTCTTCATCGGTATCGGCGGTGCCTTGGTCGTGATCTGGGGTCTCGATTGGCTTGAGCACTGGCGGATTGACGACCCGATTGGGGCTGTCCCGGTGCATATGCTGGCGGGCATCTGGGGTACGCTTTCGCTCGGCTTCTTCGCCGCTGGGCGGTATGGCGCACCAACGCCCACCGGGGCGGACACCGCCACCGTGCTCACTGGTCTGCTCTACGGTGGCGGGTTCACGCAACTCGGCACGCAACTAGTCGGCTCGCTGGCCGTGACGGCGGCAACGTTAGCTTCGTCCTTCGGCCTGATGTACGCGCTCAAGGCGGTTGGGTTGCTGCGTGTTTCCGCAGAGGGCGAGCGCGAGGGGCTGGATCTGCACGAGCACGGGGCTTCGGCCTACCCTGAGTACACGCTGGACGATCATGCCACCCCAAGCGGTGTGTCCGACAGGCGGCCTGCCTTGGCTCCCAACTATCCGCCGAGTACAGCGGCTGCGTTCTTCAAGAACCGTTAAACAACGAGGCTTCTAGCTCACCATAAAGGCATAAAGATGCCGTGGGGTTTTAGCACCAACGTCAGCGCGTCGGGGCTGGCCCCACGGCTTTTGCCTTGCCTTCAGCGCGCCCATGGGTTGGGTGTTGGCGACGTAGAGAAGGGCAAGCACGATGCCCAAGCAGCCAAATGAAGGTCACTGGTGGCGGCGCGGGGCAGTGCTTGCCCTGCTGTTCACGCTCTTGCTGTTGGCAGCCTGGGCACCGGTGCCGCCACCGTGGCAATTCGATTTCCAGGTTGGACTCATCTTCAGTGTCTACTGCCTCATCGCCGTGGTGATCTGGCGCGATGCGGCGCAACGCCCCTCTGCACCGAGGCCACGCAAGGTCAAGCCTGCCCCCATGCAGCGCGGCTCGGTGCCCCTTACCCCGGTGCAGCAACACTACCTCGACGCACTGCACCGGCTCGATTCTGAAGAGGCGCACCCGCGTGATCCGTAGCGCTGTGGTGCTTTTCAGACCAGTTACCCGAGTACCGTGCGCCACTCCTCGCGCACCCAAGGGGGCAACTGCTCAAGCTCAGTCTGACATGCGGCCCAGGTGATCGGCTCCCAGCGCTCAATGCTCCAAAGAGTTTGTACCTGCACCATTTCGGCGCGGAAGCAGACCGTCGCATGCGTAAACTGGAGCAGGGCGATGCCGACGCGATCCTCGGAGGCGGCGACGCGGTAGTTGCCGGTGGTGGAGTGAAAGCCCAGAGAGGGGCCGAACGTGGCTTCGGCCTCGGCGATAAAGCGGCGCAAAGCCTCAATGTGGCTGCTTACTTCACCGGGTTCTGCACCAGTTTCCCGCCGGTAGAGATAGCTGCCCAGATCGGAATCGCCAGTCTCAAGGGCATCAATCCAGGTGTTGAGATTCAGATTGGCGTTAAGCTCGTCCCGCTCACTTGCGGTGCGCCCGGTGGTCGGCGCGAGCGGCGCAACGGTCGGTGGTGCGGGCGGGGTCACTGGAACCGTCGTGGGCAACGCGGCAGGATTGTTCACACTCGTGGCGGTGCGTGGGGTGGCGGTGGGCTGCGCGCCGAGCGGTTGGGCGACCACGGTGGGCTGCGGCTGTGCTGCGGGCGAAGGTGTGACGCGGGAGCAACCGGCGAGGAGGGCAAGGGCGAAGACGGGGGCGAACCAGAAGCGGGGGCAGCGCCTGGGACGTGCGAACATCGGAACCTCCTGGTGTTGTGGCGGGAGCGTTTGTACGATCTCTACCGTCGCACGGCACCGAAGGATACGCGACCACGCTGTGCTAAGGGCAATGGTTCAGATTGCGGATTGCGGATTTGCCGCAACAGGACGCGATACATTTGCCTAAGTCGTACCAAAATCTAAAATCGCAGTAGCGCAGAAGGAACGCTGTCACCCTGAGCGCAGCGAAGG